>CAISRK010000229.1 GCA_903887815.1 uncultured Bacteroidales bacterium
GAAAGCGGGAAGCTCTATATGGAAGCTATTTTCAAGAATGGGAGGCGCGATGGTAAGTGCACCTATTTTTATAAAAATGGTAAAGTATTTGCTGTTTCGACATACATAAACGGTAAAAGGGAAGGTGATGAAACCAAATACTGGGAAAGCGGCGAACTGTTATCTGTTTGCCCTTATAAAAATGACAAAGTTCAGTTAGGCCTCAGGGAATACAGGAAGGACGGTACTCTTATAGTGAGTAAGGTAGATATTGTTATTACCAGGGTGAAGGGTATTTCGGACGATGGGAAGTATATTCTTAATATACGGCTCAGCGATCCGAAAATTGACGCAAATTATTTCGTGCTTGGAGCTTCAGAAAACGATCCCCCGCTAAAACTGCCCAAAACAGGTTACAGCAGCATTTATGAAATTCCGGTGCCCAAAAGCGGTTTTATGAAGGCCAAACTGGTATTCGATGCACAATACAAAACCTCAAACGGAAATACCCGCAGGATTCAGAAAGCATTTATTCTTGAAATTGGCAGGTAAAAGCCTTATTGCTTCTGTCTACTTTCCGGTCTGTTTTTTCCCTAAATCCTCAACGGCCTTCTTAAATGCTTCGTCAGTCCTCAGGTAGATAGGGTAAAACCCTTTGGAATCGAATAAGTTACGCGCTATATAGCTTTTCATCAAATCGCTGATATGCTGTTGCGATGATGCCATTTCGGCAGCGGGATATTTTATACCGTTTTTCCCGGCATACTCAATGTATTCACCGTAAATACCTCCGGTAACCTTAAATGCATTGTCAAATTGGCTAGCATCTTTATATACTCCCAGGGCTGCACGGTTCCTGTCGGTATAATCGAATGCAAACTGGTAGAGTATGCCTTTGTTTACCGATTCGTTATAAAATTTCAAGCCGGTATTCCGCTCAAGCGGGATGAAAATATCGGGCATAATTCCCCCGCCGCCGTAAACGGTTTTTCCACCGGGCGTGGTGTATTTGAGTGAATCGTTCTGTTTGATACTGTCAGCATTTTCGAGTTCCCCGTCGGTCATGCGGTGGTAATACTCCATATAATATTCTTCATTCCCATTGGTATAAGGTTTCTGGATGCAGCGGCCGGTAGGAGTATAATATCGGGCAACAGTTAATCGAAGTGCCGATCCATCGCTTAGCCCGATCTGTTCCTGTACCAGGCCCTTGCCGAACGATCGGCGCCCTATAATGGTGCCGCGGTCGTTATCCTGAATGGCTCCGGCTACAATTTCGCTTGCCGATGCCGACCCTTCGTCGATCAGCACAACAACGGGAAGATTGTCCCATAACCCACTCGATGTTGATTCAGCAACCTGTTTCGGGCGGTGAAGGCCCTTGGTATATACTATAAGTTTGTCGGCAGGTAAAAATTCATCTGCCACGGCGATGGCTTCGTTCAGGTACCCGCCTGTATTGCCGCGCAGGTCGAGGATCAGTTTGGTTACGCCTTTCTTCTTCAGATCAGCCATGGCTGTGCGCAGTTCATCGGCTGTTGTGGCACTGAATTTGCTGAGTTTTATATACCCCACATGCGCATTAACGGCATAGGAAATATCGATGCTCCAGGTTGGAATAACACCGCGGGTAATGGTGAAATCGATAAGTTTTTTAAGGCCTCTCCTGAAAATACTCACTTTGACCTTAGTATCTTTAGGCCCTTTGAGCAATTTCATTACTTTATCGTTATCGATCTTTATACCTGCCATATTTTTGCCTTCAACCTTAACAATGCGGTCGCCAGCAAGCAGGCCGACTTTTTCGGATGGTCCTCCGGGAATAGTATTAATAACCATTACCGTATCATGCTCAATCCGGAACTGAACTCCGATTCCTTCGAAATTTCCCATCAACGGGTCGTTGGCATCGGCAAAATCCGAAATGGGTATATAAACCGAATGCGGATCGAGGCTCAGTAGCATGCCATTTATGGCTTCCTGGTTCAGTTTCTGAGTATCGACACTGTCGACATAATTCTTATCTATAAACCGGATCAGTTCGTTAAGGGTATTTTTTCCCTGCATCCCGCCACCCAGCAGATTGTTTTGAAATAAAGCCCCCCGCATCAGGTAGTACCCGATCAAAATTCCTGCTATGAGTACCAGGGCGAATGTTATTGGAAGGTAAACACCTGAACGTTTGTTGTTTTCCATGTATGCAAAAGGGTATTAAAATTAATTTGAGTGTAGTTGAATTGGGGTAAAGGTAAAATGGTGTTATCCGAAGCTTGTAGGGGGGAAATGACGGTAAAGGCACCGAAAGTATAATTGGTCTTTACTTTCCGTATTTCACGGCTGCATCTTTCATAGTTACCACCGACCAGTTTATAAACATCCGCTCAACTTTTTCGGGGTCGTAGCCTTTCCCGAGTTCAAGGTAACCACTATCCTGGGTGTGAAGAACTTTGCCGTTTTCATCAAGTATTACAAAAACAGGGAAGCCAAATCGCTGGGGGTAACCCAGTGTCAACAGAAACTCTTTGTTATAGTTCTCCTTGCTGTAATTAACTTTAACCACTTCGTAATTGGCGTGCACCAGGCTATCCAGTTTTTTGTCTTCGTCAATCATTTTGTGGAAGCGTAAACACCAGGGACACCAGTTCCCGCCTATCTGGAGGAAAACGTGTTTCCCTTCGGCTGAGGCCTTTGCTATGGCCGCAGCTACATCAGCTTTTACATTAGCATCGGGATTGTAAATAGGTGCGGTTTGCTGTGCAGATAATCCCAGGCTGAGAAATCCAAAGATCAGGGTTAGAATAAAAAGCTGTTTCATAAAGTATTCAGGTAAAAAGGATTACGGCAGGTATTAAGGTTTCGGCAGCGTATACCAATTCACCCGGAATGATGCCGCTTGTAACAAGGAACAAAAATACCGTAAAATTGACTTCACCGCAGGATAAGTGTCGTGTTAAAAATTCACAAATGAACAGTATTAACCCGCTGCAGTTTAAAATGAGTTAATGCTTTTTCTAATTTTGCTTTTCTGCACTGTACATTTAATGAAAACCGTAAACCATGAACCTTGTTATCGATTCCGGGAATACGCTCACAAAACTTGCCTTGTACCAGGGCATGGAAATGCTTGCATTTAATAGTTTTTCGGATATTACTGCAGAAACATTTATAAGTTTTTGTGAATCGGAAAGCGGAATTAAAAATGCCATTCTTTCGTCGGTAAAGGAATATCCTTCCGAAATCGAAGAATTTCTTCGCTTAAGGTACAATACAGTCTTCCTTGATCATACTACTCCCATCCCGGTCAGCAACAGGTACCGCAGTCCGGAAACTCTCGGGAAGGACAGGCTTGCAGCTGTTGTTGGGGCAAGCCGGATGTTTCCCGGATGTGATATACTTGTTGTCGATGCCGGAACAGCCATAACTTACGACCTGATTACCGGTTCAGGCGAATACCTTGGTGGCGGAATTTCGCCCGGAATAAGTATTCGTTACCGTGGGTTGCACACTTTTACCGGTCGTTTGCCGTTACTTAATTCCTATGACGATGCTGAATTAATTGGTGCCGATACTTCCTCCGGCATAGCTTCGGGTGTGCTGAACGGCACACTGGCAGAAATGGAAGGGATCATACAGCGTTACCAGAAGCTGTATACTGACCTTAAAATCATTCTGACCGGCGGCGATTTTAATTATTTTGATAAAAGATTAAAAATTAAGACCTTTGCGGCCCCCAACCTGGTACTTGAGGGTCTAAACCTAATACTCCGATTCAACCTTGAAACACAATTATAATAGTTATAAAGTAATACTTGCTGCAGCCATAATTTGTTCGGCATTTGTAGTAAAAGCCCAGGTTAAGATTTCTTCGCCCTATTCAATTTTTGGCATTGGGAATTTATACGGGGTCAGCAGCCAGATGAATATGGCTATTGGAGGTGCGGCTACTGCATTCAGCAGTCCGTACTTTATTAACCCGGCCAACCCGGCTTCATACATGTCGCTCGACAGCAACAGCTTTGTCTTCGACGGCGCTTTCAACTTGCGATCTGGTACCCTGAAAACAATAGATCAATCGCAAAAAACCAAGTTCGGAACATTATCGAACATTTACTTCGCTTTCCCGGTAACAAAATGGTGGCGTGCCAGCGCAGGTATTATGCCATATTCGCATGTTGGGTTCGAGATGCAGAGCGACCAGGTTATGGAAAATATTGGTGAAGTACTGAATACATACAGTGGAAACGGCGGTCTCAATGAATCCTACATTGGGAGTTCTTTTTCCCCGGTAAAAAACCTGTCGCTGGGGGTAAACATGTCGTACCTTTTTGGCAATATTGTAAAAGAGCGTTCTACAACTTTCCCCGATTCGTCAGCTTATATCAATACAATGCTCAGGAGTTCGGCCAGGCTCGATAAACTCAATTTTGATTTCGGGCTTTTGTACCGGGTCGATTTAAAAGAAGGCATGTACTACCAGGTCGGGCTTACTTACAAACCAAAGCAAAATGTCGACGGGCGAGCTGAAAAACTTGCTTACACCTATACTTACAACACTTCTCAAAACACTGAAACCATTATCGATACAGTAAGCTATGTGGTTGGAAACAACGATAAGGTTGTATTGCCTACAGCTTTCGGAGCCGGGTTCCTAATCGGAACCACCAACCGTTGGCTGGCTACTGCTGATTTTAACTGGCAACGCTGGAGTGAGTTCCGCTATCTTGGCAGCGACCCCGGACTTAAAGACAATCTCCGCATTTCAATAGGAGGACAATACAGGCCTTCCCCGGTTGACATAGGTAAATACTATGAGCGTATCAACTATCGCGCTGGATTTCGTTTCGAGCAAAGCTACCTGGAGAAAGATAATACAAGAATTAAGGATTTTGGTTTGAGTCTTGGAGTAGGATTACCTATGAAGAAATCAAAGTCGACAATGAATATTGCACTTGAAGTTGGAACGCAGGGAACAACCGACCTGGGGCTTGTTAAGGAAAATTACGTCCGCCTTACTATAGGGGCAGCTCTACAGGAAAGATGGTTCCTCAAAAAGCGTTTTTATTAGACCCTGCTTTTCCCGGTTACGGATGCGCCGGTTGCGATTATAGAGGATAAATCTTGATTTTCGTCAATAACTGTAACCACTGTATTTTGATTTAAGGGAATCAAAGTACAAAGTATAATTTACACTATCTGGCTGGTTTGGTAATCTCAACAGCCTTCCTTTTAATACCTGAAAAGCCTGAAATATGACCAGGACGCCGACCACTTCATTCAAATATTTTGCCTTGTGCAGCATAGCTGTCATACTTATGATGGCTATGATTGTATCGTGCGAGAATGATCTAACGGCCGTTGTTAAGCTTACTAAAAAGGACTCTATCCCCAATATCACAATACTGAATGTGGATGTGAAACAAAGTGAACTCGGCATGATGAAGTATGAGCTTACTGCGCCTAAAATGGTGAGTTTTCAAACCGGTGACGCATATACCGAGATGCCTATGGGATTGAAAATCGTATTTTTCGACTCCCTCATGCAACCCAAATCCGAAATTACAGCCAATTATGGCATAAGCTGGGATGGCAGGCGCACCATGCAGGCGCGGGGAAATGTTGTTGTAAAAAATTACCAGAAACAGGAAGTGCTCAATACCGAAAGCCTTTTCTACGATCTTAACCAGCGTAAAGTTTCGACCGATGACTTTGTAAAAATTACATCGCCGACAAAAATAATTACAGGGAAAGGGATGGAATCGGACGAATTGTTCGAAAACTGGGCTATACGGTCTGTAAATGCTACTATTTATGTTGAAGATGATAAATAATCCCCAAAGGAACCTTAACTTTGGTATTGTTCAGGGAGCACACCGGGCATGGAATTAACAGTCAAGTTTCAGATTAACTAACTTATACCGGTGCCGATTTTCTTACTTGCCCTGATTGCAGCAAACAGGGAATATACGCTTGTTTAAACCGAATGGATAACTATCTGATTATTGCAATAACCCTTCTTTCTTCCGCATTTTTTTCGGGAATGGAGATTGCTTTTGTTAGCTCGAACAAACTGCGCATCGAACTCGAAAAAGGGAAAGGCCTTATGGCTGCCAGGCTTATTTCTGGCTTTATACATCATCCTTCGCGTTTTATCGGTGCCATGCTTGTAGGTAATAACATATCGCTGGTTGTGTATGGTATTGCAGCTGCCGCAATCCTCGAACCGGTATTGAAAGTCTGGTTGCCCGCACCCCTGGCAACCGAAACCATTATTCTTGTACTTCAAACCATCCTATCAACCTTACTGATCCTTATCACTGCTGAATTCCTGCCCAAAATTCTGTTCCGGCTCAATCCCAACGGCTTGCTCAACTTTTTTGCCATACCGGTCTACCTTATCTACCTGTTTCTGTACCCGTTCATGTATTTTTTCCTGGGACTGTCCGAACTCATACTGAGGTATATTTTTGGTATGCGGTCGGGCTCAGTAAGATACCAGTTTACAGCAATCGATTTCGACGAATACATCCGCGATTTTTACAACCCGGCCGCAGCTCAGTTCGACGAATCATCGGAAATACAAATGATACAGAATGTGCGCGACTTTCATACAACCAAAGTACGCGAATGCATGGTGCCACGTAACGAAATTATAGCTGTCGACGATGATATTTCTATAGATGAACTCCAGGATATCTTCACCCAAAGTCAGCATTCGAAAATCCCGGTTTATAAAAACAGTATCGATAATATTATTGGGTATGCACACCTCTACGACCTTTTTGGAAAACCTAAGGATATAAGGTCGGTTGTTCGTCAGGTAATGATTGTTCCCGAAACAGTTGCTGCCAATAATGTGCTCAATATGATGATCAGCCAGCGGAAAAGTGTTGCCGTAGTTGTTGATGAGTTTGGAGGCACCGCCGGAATGGTTACGGTTGAAGACCTGATTGAAGAAATATTCGGCGAAATACAGGATGAATTTGATGTGGATGAGCTGGTTGTAAAGCAAAACAGTGAAAAGGAATTTATTCTGGCAGGCCGCCTCGAAATAGATTTCCTGAACCAGGAGTTTAACATGGGACTGCCGCAGTCGGACGAATATGAAACCCTTGCCGGACTCATTATTAACCAGCATCAAAGTATCCCCGAAATACGTGAACAGATTAAAATTGACAGCTTTACATTCACTATTCTGGAAGCTTCGGGCAGCAGAATTGATAAGGTTTTGCTTGTAATTGACGATTAATACTCCTGTTTTTCAAATATACTGGATAATAGTACCGTCCGCAAAGCCTTATATACTGTGCAGAACAATTATAAAGGGTTCCATTTTCCTCCTTATAATAGAAGATTTTAAAAATTATTTTTCCAACTGAGGAATTATTGTAAATTTGCACCTCTTTTTACGAAAACTATAAAAATAAATACAAATGGCAATTATTGGCGAAATACGAAAACATTACTGGTTACTTGTAGCTATAATCGGGGTTGCTCTTCTTTTATTTGTACTTAGCGATTTCCAACGCAAACGGTCAAAACAGTCGAATACGGTAGGAGTTGTTGCAGGCGAAAAAATCGCAATCACTGAATTTAACAAGAAAGTTGAAGAAAATAGCGAATTACAGAAGGCTAACAACAAAAAGGAAAACCTTACAGCTGAAGAAAACTACCAGGTTCGCCAGCAAACATGGCAGCAAACTGTTAACGAGATTGTAATGGGTAAACAATACGATATGCTTGGCATTACCGTTACCGTTGAAGAACTCCAGGATCTTGTTATGGGCGATCATCCTCATGATGCTATAGTCCGCAGTTTTACTGATCCCAAAACAGGCAAATTCGATAAGAAAGCCGTTACCAGTTTTCTACAGAACCTTGATAATGCTGAAGTGGTTTCACCTGAAACAAAACAACAGTACCTCATGATGGAAAAAGGTATTAAAGCCGAACGCCTCTCGAACAAATATACCAATCTGATCACAAAGGCATTGTATGTGCCAACTGCTTTTGCAAAACGCAATTACATCGAGTCGAATACTATGGCCCAGGTTCGTATTACAGGAGTATCATATAATACTGTTTCCGACAGCGCCGTTAAAGTAACGGATGCTGATTTTGAAAAATATTACAACGATTACAAGTATAAATTCAAACAGGATAAGCCTTATACCAGCCTTGAGTTCGTAATGTTCGAGCCTAAAATGTCGGCCGAAGATATGGCCCTGATGAAAAAGAACCTCCAGAAAACATATGACGAATTCCTTGTTGCAACAGATATTGCTGGTTTTGTAAATGCAAATTCCGATAACCGTTACGACAGCACCTGGCACAAACATGGTACTTTTGCCCCGTCAATTGACACTTTGCTTTTCACTGCTCCTGTTGGCCAGGTATTGCAGCCGATGGAAGACAACGGTATGTACCGTATTTTTAAGATTGTTGACCGCCAGGTAAAACCCGATTCACTCAAGGCCAGCCATATCCTGATTTCGTATGCAGGCACACCGGTAAAAGATGTGACCCGTACACGCGAACAGGCCGAAAAACTTGCCGACAGTGTTTTATCAGTAGTTCAGAAAAACCCTGTTGCATTCGAAGGACTTGCATCCACGATCAGCGACGACGCTTCTGCGAAATCAAAAGGTGGCGATCTTGGATGGTTTGCTGATGGCGCAATGGTTCCTGAATTTAATTCCGCGGTTTTAAAAGGAAACATTGGCGATATTAAGAAAGTTGAAACCCAATTTGGGTACCATATCATAAAAGTAGTAGGTAAAAAAGACCCTGCAACCAAAATTAAAGTGGCAAGTATTGATTTCCGCATGGAAGCCGGAAGCAAAACCATTGAAGCTTTGTACAACGAAGCCAGCAATTTCGCTGCTACCTTCAATACAAGGGAGAAATTCGAAAAAGCAGTGAAAGAGAAAAATCTGAATCTCCGCACTGCCGACAGGCTCGAAACCGATGCAAATACAGTTCCGGGGCTCAAAACCGCACGCGAAATTGTACGTTGGGCATTTAACGAAGATACTGAACTGGGAGGTGTATCCAATGTATTCGACATTGAAGGAACCTATGTTGTGGCAACATTGAAAAATAAAGTTGAAAAAGGCTTTATTCCTCTCGAAATACTTAAGGATCAGCTTACACCGGTCGTTATCCGCGAGAAAAAAGCAGAATTGCTCATGAAAAAAGTTAGCGACCAGCTGGCTAAAGGCAAAGACTTGAATACATTGATCCAGGGTTTCCCGACTTCGAAAATCGATACTGCTGATGTTTCGTTTATGAGCGCTAATATCCCTAATTATGGGCATGAAGCCAAACTCACAGGTAAGATATTCGCAGCCGCCAAAGGCCAGCTTACCGGTCCGTTTCAGGGTGAGCAGGGAGTATTTGTGTTTGTTCTCGACCAGATGAAAGACGCTCCTGCAACTACC
>CAISRK010000230.1 GCA_903887815.1 uncultured Bacteroidales bacterium
GAAAAACCGGATGTTGCCGGGGTTTACATTAACCGGCTTAGGGATGGATGGTTGCTGCAGGCTGATCCGACGCTTGTATTTGCTTTGGGCGATTTCAGCATTAAACGTGTTCTTAATGTTTACAAAACCATCGATTCCCCTTACAATACATACATGTATATTGGCTTACCTCCGGGCCCTATCTGCCTTCCTTCTATTTCTTCTATCGATGCAGTATTAAACTTCCGTCAACACAAGTATATGTATTTCTGTGCCCGCGAGGACTTTTCAGGCTATCATAACTTCGCGGTTACTCTGCAAGAGCATGAACTCAATGCAGCTAAATACCAGCAGGCACTGAATCAGCGGGGGATAATGAAATAAAGCTAAATAAATACTTATTCCGGTCATACTGCTTTCTAATATCTATAACTAGCGTAAATTTATCGAAACTATATAAATTGGATTCTATGAAATCGTTTTTTATAATTCTGATAACATCATTGGTCTTAGCAGGCACCAGCTTTGCTCAAAAAAAAGAAAAAGCCACTCAACTGATCGAGAAAGGGAAACAATTGTACAAGGAGGGCAAATATAACCAGGCAATTAATGCTTTTTTACAATCGGTAAACAAAAAACCTAATTCTGAAGCTTATTTATATATTGGAAAGTGTTGCTTTCTCTTGAAAGACACTTGCTCTGGATGCAGGTACTTGAGCTGTGCTTTTAAACCAGGAGCAACTGAGGACGTAAATGAGTATTTTAATCAGGTTTGTTTCCATCGAACGCGCATTCATGATACAGTTTCTGATGTTCAGCAGAGATTTCAAGAATATTCATATTCAATCATCGAATATTCGCCATGTCTCAATTTGAGTTATCAGAAAATGTACGATTCAAGTGGGAATATTCTTGATAGCGTTTGTATTATAATGCCTGAATATTATGGTGGAGAAGAGGCCCGAAATCAGTCTCTGGCGAAAAATATCCTATACCCCAAAAATGCCACATAAAACGGAATCCAGGGAACAGTGTATGTTTCTTTTATCGTCAACAGTAACGGGAAAATAAGTGAAGTTAAGCTATTAAATGGTATTGGAGGAGGGTGCGATGAGGAAGTCATAAGGGTAGTGAAACTTATGCCTAAATGAAAACCTGGTACCGCCAATGGAAAGCCGGCTAAAATAAATTTCAATATGCCGGTTTATTTCAAACTACAAGGCTAAAAGGATTGAAACTGCAAGCGTGTTTGTTACACATTAAACCTGATATTCAGAATATCCCCGTCGCAAACCACATAGTTCTTGCCTTCCACTGCAAGTTTCCCATGTTCTTTACAGGCATGTTCGCTTTTAAGCGCTATATAATCGTTATACTTCATAACCTCGGCCCGGATAAAGCCACGTTCCAGGTCGCTGTGTATCACACCGGCTGCCTGGGGAGCAGTCATCCCTTTATGAATGGTCCAAGCGCGTACTTCTTTAACCCCAACCGTGAAAAACGACATAAGATTCAGTAGTTTATAAGCGGACTGAACCACCTTGTTCACACCGGGTTCAGTAAGTCCTGCATCAGCCAGAAATATTCCCCGGTCTTCAGCACTTTCGAGTTCAGCAATTTCGGCTTCCAGTTCTGCTGCCATAACTAAAACCTCAGCATTTTCCTCTACCACAGCCGCTTTGAGTTGCTGTGAATAGGCATTCCCGCTTGCAGCCGATGCATCGTCGACATTACACACATAAATTACAGGCTTATCGGTAATCAGGTACATATCAGCAATATGCTTATGCTCTTCTTCACTCACCGGAGCTGTTCGTGCAGGCTTAAAGTCCTCGAGGTGGGTTTTATAGATATGTAAAATATCGATCACCTTTTTCGCATCCTTGTCGCCAAGTTTAACCAGTTTTTCGGTACGCTGTATTTTTCGTTCTACCATGTTCAGGTCGCGGATACAGAGTTCCAGATCAACAATTTCCTTATCACGCACCGGGTTAACCGAGCCTTCGATATGAGGAACGGTAGCACTGTCGAAACAACGTAAAACATGAATAAGGGCATCGGTTTGTTGTATTTCGGCCAGAAATTTACTGGATGTACTTTCTGCCTGACCTGATCCCTTGGTAAGCCCTGGAATATCAACAAGATCAACAGTGGCATGTAATACACGTTGGGCGTGTATAAGGGCATCCATTGCGTATAACCTGCTGTCGGGAACATTAATCTGCCCCATATGGGATTTTTGCCCTCCCGATTGTTCATGAATTTTAGTGTTCGCAACACAATTGAACAGGGTGGTTTTGCCGGTATTAGCCAAACCTATAATTCCACATTTCAGCGCCATTTGTCTATATTTTTTAGTGTGCAAAGGTAGTTACAACTCCCGGTAAAAAAAAGCGGGTAATATCAGCTTGCTTGATTTAATGAATCCAACAATACTCTAATTAGTCAATCCGGTTAAATGTATAAGCCGGATTTCATAATTCTCCTCTACAAATTTAAAGTACCAGTATAGCTTTCGGTTAACCGCTATTCTATGGTAATGATATTAAGAATTTCAGGAGAAGTTAAATTATTCAAACCAGGAAAGGATAATACGGGACTAGTTTTGTGCCGCGGTTCAATATCAACGGAATATCCATATTACAGATAAAATATTTTTTATGATTCATACCTAAAATATTGTTTTTTAGCTATATTTGCTATAAACATTTAGTATTAAATTTGAAAACAATAATATTTCTTATGAAAAAAAATTTATCTGGTGTTTTTATTTTATTTTTTGTTGCATTGTTCACTTTTAGCTTCAATCTATCTATTGCCCAAACAACATCATCCGGATCACAACAGAATTATAAAGAAGCC
>CAISRK010000231.1 GCA_903887815.1 uncultured Bacteroidales bacterium
CTACAAATGAAAAACGGAACTTTTGTCCCTGATATACTCTCATTCAAACAGCAATAATCCTGCCTGAGGAATTTCCACGCACATAGGTAATATGTCCTCCAGGAAAAGAATGAGGGTGATAAAAAACTTAACTTAGCAAAAAATTGAATCCGAACCAGCCGATCCGCAACCTTGGTAAATTTCCATGAGCAGTGCAACTCTGGTAACAGCCGGTTGTTATAAAGATAATAAAATTATCCGGGTAAAATGCCCGGAAACGATTTAACAGAAATTACAATGTCAAAAAAGAAACAAACCCCGCAGGCTAATATAGCCCGCAATGCATTTACAAACGAAGTTTTTAACCTGTTTTCGGAACATCCCGACAACTCCTATAATTTCAGGCAAACCGCAGCCCAACTCGGAATCAGCGACAAACGCGAAAAGGACCAGATCCGTTCGGTACTGGAGCAACTTTGCCAGCAGGGATCGCTGGCTGAAATGAACCGTGGAAAATACAAACTAAATCCTGCGCTGAAAGCCGCTGTTCAGAAAGCCAATACCATTACGGGCACAGTTGATATGAAAGCCACAGGCAAAGCCTATATCATGAGCCCCGACCTGCCCGAGGATATATTTATCGAATCAAATAATACCAATCATGCCCTGAATGGAGACAAAGTAAAAGTTCACCTTTTCCCGAGGCGTAAAAACCATAAACCCGAAGGTGTAATTGTCGAAATAGTTGAGCGTGCCAAAAAACAATTTGTCGGTATAGTCCATGTTTCGAAGCGTTTTGCTTTCCTGGTACCCGACAGCCAGCTTATAAATGTTGATATTTATATCCCGCTTACCGCCCTGAAAGGAGCCAAGCACGGTCAGAAAGCCGTGGCCCTGATTACCGACTGGCCCGAAAAGGCAACCAATCCCATAGGCGAAATTATTCACGTACTGGGGCAACCGGGTGACAACAACGTGGAAATGAATGCCATCCTGGCCGAATTCGATTTCCCTCTTGAATTCCCTAAAGCGGCCGAAGCCGAAGCCAAACACATTAAAAACGAAGTCCCGGCCGAAGAAATTGCCAAGCGCCGCGACTTTCGCAATATCTGGACCTGCACCATCGACCCGGTGGACGCCAAGGATTTTGACGATGCCCTTTCGTTGCTAAAGCTGCCCGACGGCAACTGGGAAGTAGGTGTGCATATTGCCGATGTTTCGCATTATGTAAGGCCGGGGTCGGCTATTGATGCCGAGGCTTACGATCGCGGCACTTCCATTTACCTGGTCGACCGCACTATCCCCATGCTTCCCGAACAACTTTCGAACCTCGTTTGCTCGCTCAGGCCGGATGAAGAAAAACTTTGTTTCTCAGCAGTTTTTAAACTCAACGAAAAAGCTGAAATACTCGGGGAATGGTTTGGACGCACGGTTATAAAATCCGACCGGCGTTACGCCTACGAAGAGGTCCAGGTTATGATCGAAGGTGCTGATGGTGATTATAAAGCTGAACTGATGACCCTGCATAACCTTTCATCAAAACTGCGCGAAGAGCGGTTTAAGAAAGGATCCATTGCTTTTAAATCGCAGGAAGTAAAATTCAAACTCGACGAAAAAGGCAAGCCCATTGGTGTAATGATAAAGGAACAAAAAGAAGCCAATTTCCTGATCGAAGACTTTATGCTGCTTGCCAACCGACGCGTAGCCGAGAAAATAGCCACCCGCAAAAATAGGGAAGGCGAAGCCAAAACCTTTGTCTACCGTGTACATGATGAGCCAAACCCCGAGAAACTGGTTCGTTTTTCGCAGTTCCTTCAAAAACTGGGTTATGGGTTCCAGACCACCAGCCGTAAGAGCATTACGGCATCGTTCAATTCGCTTTTCGACCAGATACTTGGAAAAGGGGAGGAGAATATGATTGAAACCATTGCCATACGGACCATGGCACGTGCCGAATATACCACCCAGAATATTGGCCACTACGGGCTTTCGTTCAAATATTACACCCATTTTACCTCACCCATACGCCGATATCCCGACCTTATGGTTCATCGCCTTTTGCAATGGTACCTCGATGAAAAGGCCAGCGCTTCGCAGGAAGAATACGAGGAAAAATGCAGGCATTCGTCCGACATGGAGCGCAAGGCCATGGAAGCCGAACGTGCCAGTGTAAAATACAAACAGGCCGAATACCTTATGGACCGGATAGGGGAGGAGTTCGATGGTTTGATTTCGGGAGTAAGCAAATGGGGTATTTTTGTGGAACTGGTCGAAAGCAAATGCGAAGGCATGGTTTCACTTCGCCTGATGAATGATGACTTTTATTACCTCGACGAGGAAAACTACAGGATTATCGGGCAGCGCTGGGGTAAAATTTACCGCCTGGGTGATAAAATCCGCATAAAGGTAAAGAAGATCGATTTACAAAAAAAACAGATGGATTTTGACCTTGTCAGAAATATCTAAAATGTAATGATGGCGAGGGTTTCGTTCAAAAAATGAAACCTTCTCTAAACATCTTTTCAGGCAAATTCCGTTCATGGATTTTTCCTGTTTATAAATGTTTTTCGTTACATGGTTAATTATTCAATATATTTGAATTCACTATTCGTATAATTTATTGTTCACCTAAACTATTAAAGCTATGGAATACCACTATAATGACGGGGTTACCAATTACGGCCCGTTTACTCTTGAGCAGCTGAAGCAGCAGCCGATCAACCGGAATACGCAAATCTGGTATACCGGACTTCCGGCATGGAAACCTGCCTATGAAATCCCGGAATTAGCTTCTTTATTCGGGTCTCCTCCGGCACAAGGTCCTCCGCCTGTAAGACAGGCTTACGCTCAATCACCTGTTCAGGGACAGGCTGTACCAAAAACATGGCTGCTGGAATCTATACTGGTTACCATTTTTTGCTGTCTTCCTTTTGGTATTGCAGGTATTGTGTTTGCTTCGAGAGTTGAATCCAGATTCTATGCTGGCGATGTAAACGGAGCCGTGCAGGCATCGCACGAAGCCGGTAAATGGACTAAAATCGGTTTCTGGTTAGGAATGGCGGGTGTGATCATTTACCTCATCCTTGTATTTATAATCGGAGTCGGGGAGTTTGCTTTCTTTAAAAATGGTAATAATTTCTAGGGGGTACAGGGTCCTGTTGATTTTGTCGGTTCTTGCCCTGCTGATTGTTCTCTACTACCTGATTGATCCCATGGGGCAGAAATGGTTTCCGAAATGTCCGTTTTACGGAATAACCGGATATAAATGCCCCGGATGCGGCTCTCAAAGGGCTGTTCATCAGTTATTGCATTTCAATTTTACAGGAGCATTGCAGGAAAATGCCTTACTGATAATCTCATTACCGTATATTTTACTTGCTTTCCTGTTTGATTATGCCGGTTTTAAAACACGATGGCCTAAAGCCCGGAAAGTTTTATTCGGATTTAATGCAATTGTAATTGTGCTGCTAATTGTAATCGGCTGGTGGATAATGCGGAATTTGTTTGCATGGTAACGACTTCAGCCAAAGAGTAACCCTTTCTAGGTTTGATTAATTACTTGCATTTGGCCGAATAAAATTATATATTTGCTACACTATACGTTCATTTGCTTTTGATTGAATTACTTGTGATAAATATCAATATTCATTAACCCAAAACAAATCGCTTATGAAATTCTGTCCGACTTGCGGAGCAGAGCTGAAACCGGAAGCAAAATTCTGTGCAGCCTGCGGAACACAAATGGCTGCTGACCAAGCTCCTCCCCAACCTGCTCCCCCTCCACCTTACCAGCAGCAAGAACCTGTGTACCAACAGGCAAGGGAAGCCCAGAGTGCTTTTACCGATGCTATTTCGGGAAATACCAATCTCGTTCAACGGGTTATTAATATCCTCACAAAGCCAAAGGAGGAATGGCCATTGATAAATGCCGAACAGCCTAATACATTTAAACTGATTTTCGGCTACGCCCTAATACTTTCTTTAATTCCGGCCGTTGCTTCATTTATTGCAACAGGAGTAATTGGAACCTCGGTTATGGGATATACATACCGAAGTGTGTCGGGTGGTATTATGCAAGCCCTGGTACAACTGTTTACAGCTGTTATCGGTGTTTATTTGCTGGCATTTGTAATTGATCTTCTTGCCCCGTCTTTTGATTCCCAGAAGAATATGGGTAAATCCTTACAGCTCTCTGTATATTCATCAACAGCTACATGGGTTGCAGGTATTTTATTAATCGTACCAGTATTAAAATGGTTTTCGTTCCTTGCAGGACTTTATGCTATTTACCTTCTGGCGGTAGGTATGCCAGTTCTTAAAGGCACACCAAAAGATAAAGTTGTTGGATACGTTGCTCTTAGTATAGTGGCTATGATTCTAATATATGTAGTTATTGCTGCTATTCTGGCCGGAATTTTTGGCCTCCTGTTTTTTGGGAGTATGAGTGGATTTAATTTCTAAAATAAATACAAGTATAGAAAAGCCTTTTTGCAGGATGTCGCTTTAATCAGGACTCCGGCAGAAAGGCTTTTCATCCCAATGATCATTAATACTGTAAGTTATGAAATTCTGCCCGCAATGCGGATCGACTTTTGAGCCGGATGCCCGTTTCTGCCTTGAATGTGGTTTCGACCGGGCGACGGTTGAACCCATTGAATTTATTTTAAATACTGCACCCGAAACAGTTGTTACACCCGCTGATGAAGTTCCTCCCAGGCATGCATGTCCGCAATGCGGAGGTGAGCTTTCGGCTGAGGAACGTTTCTGCCAGGAATGTGGATGCGATACGGCTTCCGTAGTCCCGCCTCCACCGGTTATTGAACCTGTTTTTCAGCCCGTTGTTGTGGATGAACTCTTCGCTCCGGCTGCAGCTGTCGAAGAACCTGTAGTGCCTGCTGTAATCAAGCAATTCTGCCCGCAGTGCGGGGCGGCTTTCGACGAAGCTGCCCGTTTTTGCGAGGAATGCGGATTTGATAAAGCTGCCGCCCCTATACCTGCCGCTACGGCCGTTCCGGTAGCCCAGCCTTTCGTTGCCGAAGAAGAACCGGTTACAGTGGCAGAGACCGAAAAACAGTTTTCTCCACCTCTGTATAAACAAGATTGCCCCCGTTGCGGATCAGCTTATGATCCTGCTGATCGTTTTTGTGATGAATGCGGTTTTGATACCGTGTCAGGAATCCTTGAACCGGCTTTAACTGCTCCTCCGGCAGCTGAACTTCCAGACGCACCACCTTCCTATCAGGCCAAACCGGTAATTACACCTCAACAGCAACAGCAACAGCCTTCGCGTGCAACCTCACAAGCCTATACTCAACCTCCGCTCAAACAGGTTCCGCCTCCGAAAAGCAAAAAACCCTGGCTTTGGATTTTAGTAATGCTTATTGTTGTGGGTGCATTGGGAACCGCAGGATGGTTCGGATACAACAAATTTTTTGCAAACAAAGCCGAAGAATCAATCGATTCCACGGCGAACTCAGTTGTTCCTGAAGCTGCCATTTTTGATACTTCCCAGATTGCATCAGATGAAATAAATACCAAAGCAACCGAATCGGAAGAGCCATTGATTGCCGAGAAACCTTTAAGCGGGGTCGACCAGGAACTGGCCAAATACAAAGCCAAACAGCAAAAAACACCACCTCAACAAACTGCAAACACTCCCGCGCCCCCGGTGAAAACCGAATCGGGTGTCAAAGTAACTCCCAGCCCGTCAGTTAACGAAAAAGCATCAATAGTAATAATGGGAGAAGGCCGTAAAGAGGACCCGAAACGCCAGAACCCCAAGGGTCCGGCAAAACTGGTTCTCCTTAAACAGACGATGATAGTTCGTATTACAACCGATCATTACAACGATGGAATGGGAACTTCCGGTGGAGGAGCAATCCTTATCAAAGACCGTAACGGAAACCTGCGTGGCACTTACAAGGCATCGGGTAAAACTGGTGCAAATGGTGCACCTAACGCAAAATGGGTAGCAGAGCCCCGAAAAATGCTCGAGAAAGGCACTTATTTTATCTGGGACTCCGATTTCGCAACATGGTCGAAGACATTTATGGGTGTCGGGTTTATTACAGTCGAAGGCTATGAGGTTGAATAGGGATTTGGATTTAGGGGTTAGGGATTCCTGAAACCGGGATTGATTAACAAGCAGTCTATATAAACAAATAAAATCGCAACACTATGGCATTTTGCAGTAACTGTGGAAGCAAGCTTCTCGACGGGGCGGCTTTTTGTCCTGAATGCGGGACCAGACAAATACCGATAGGGGTATCACCACAACCCACAGCGGCACCGGCTTATTCGTCACCTCCACCACCTCCGCCGCCACCTTCCTACCAGGCACCCCCACCACCGCAGCAACAGGCACCGCCACCACAACAGGCACAATACGGAGCCATTAAATTTGATGTGGTCGAAAAGGAAACCCTCAAGTTCCTGAAAGCCGAGTTTGAGAACAGTGCGGTCCGTTACGAATCGGGAGGCATGTACTACATGCAGGGAAACCTTGAGCTTGAAGCCAATCTGCCTTCGGCCGGCGGCTTCCTGAAATCGATGGTTACACGCGAAAGTGTTGTCAAGCCCGTAATCAGAGGAAGCGGAACAGTCTGGTTTGAGCCTTCGTTCGGCAATTTCACCATTATGGACCTGAATAATGAAGAATGGATCCTTGATAAAGGAGCTTACTATGCTTCGGAAATGAACATCGAGATCAGTTCATTCACCAACAAGTCGATTTCGGGAATGTTCTCGGGCGAAGGATTTTTTCAAACCAAAGTTTCGGGAAGCGGTAAAGTTGTAATCCTATCGAACGGTCCCCTCGAAACTGTTGAACTGAACAACGGGAAACTGGTTGTAGATGGCTCGTTTGCCGTGGCACGGCAGGCCAGCGTTCAACTAACAGTTTCAAAAGCGAACAAGGGAATTTTCGGATCGATGATTTCGGGCGAAGGAATTGTAAACACGTTTACCGGAACAGGTAAAGTGCTTATTGCCCCGGCTGCCAACAGGTATATAACCATGATCAATTACCTCTCAAGCATTCATCACAGGGTAATGCAGTTAAAGAATTCGTAATTCAGTGAACTTCCTGTACCGATTTTTTAAAGCCTGCCAGGGTTACCGGCAGGCTTTAAATTTGAATTTTTATACTTTGGCCTTTAGGTCCCAAGGGGGATTTTTATTATTCATTATGTTTTGCCACATAAAAAAAGACAACATAGAATACCTGTACCGAAATCAAATTAAAGATCAGCACTCCCATAAACCCACCGCCATAGATAAATAAAACAGAAAACAACAGGAATACCGTATTGGCATAAAGAGCTTTGAAAATAGCGTTTAGCCGAACTTTTTCAAGTATTTCGTTTTCCTGCCTTTCTTTTGAAAATACCAGGAATCCGAAACCCGTTATAAGCAATAAAAGTATAAGCTCATCAGCAAAATTTGTGCGGAATGTTACAAACATTTTTGTTTCCAGGAAAGAAGAAAATACTGCAAATACGGGTAGGGTTAACCTGAAATCGAACAGGAGATAAAATACGGCAAGAATGGTTCCTGCTACAGTCAGAAATAAGCCTAAGAACTTCAAGGGAAAAGGGAAAAGGAAATTTTTCATGTTTTCTGTTTATCGAAATGAATTTAAAGAATACGGAATCAACCCAGGAAATAGAACCCGAAAAGTCGCTAAAGAAGTAGATGGTTAACCCTATACCGGCTCTTTTAAGCAGCCTTCTATAAAAGAATTAATGGTTCTTACATCCTCCCCATTTCCCTAAAATCATAGTTAACAGGAAGATTCAACTGGACAAAGCCAGTACAAAAGCTGTGAAATTAATTCTTTGAAAAGCAATCAACAGCAGATTCGTATTGTATTATGATAAAATCGCCGGGTTAGTTTTGTGTACTTGTGTAAATCGGAAATGTTGCATCTGATCCATCTCCGAAGGCCACTTTAACTCCGACAAGTCCATATTTGTGATTTGCAATGTAGGTTACTTTCGAAACACCGGCACTATTTTTAAGATAGCTGGGAGTTTCCTCAACTTCTATTACTTTAATCAGCATAAAACCGTATGGGTAATCATCCACCCCGGTTTTAGCAACAACCGTTCTTACCTTACCTGTAGAACCAATAGGGTAGGTATCGCCAATATCGGAGCCATACTTGACCATTACTCCCGCCCCCGGACCGGTTTTGCACTCAAATCCTTCGCTTGTTAACTTAAACTGTATATTGCTTGCTGATACCGGGTCCCCGTTAATCGATATCCCGGGAATATTAGCAACCAGGTTTTTAAGAAATTCATTTTTAACCGTGGCCGAACCACTGTAACTGGATATGCCATCATTCAGCGAAATTACGGATGCATTGCAATTGCTGATCCCGGCTATTTCCACAGAACTCGATTCCACTGTCACACCCACACCGCCCATTGGCGATTGGTCGCCATTAAGAACACCAGGATCCTCTTCTTTATTAAACCATTTTTCACATGAATAACACAATGTCAAAAGGGTTAAACCCAGGAGCATTCCGACTAGCTTTTTCATAATTAATATCAGATTTATAGTTAGTTAATATTCATACAATCTATCCAATACAAATATAAGGCATTTGGATATGAATGCAATATTTCCCAGATAAATCGTTTTGTTTTCAACCCCAGGTTGAACGATCTATGTTTATATTCTGTTGCTTAAATAATTGCCTATCTGTTCAGCATCAGTCATTTTTCCGGCAGGTACCGGCAAACGCGCTACCTCAGTCTGCCTGCCTTGGCGGGTTGGCATGGAATAATGAAATTCGAGGATTGGCGGACTTTCGTCGGTTTTTAATACTACCTGATCGAGGGTAGCGCCAAGGTTAACCCATAAATGGAACATTCTGCCAACAATCACACCTTTTTCGGCTATAAGAGCTTTGGGTTCGGAATTTTTAAGCTTGTTAAACCTGGCACGGGGAGCCAGGAAAGCCGGTATAGCAACTATAGGAATAATGCATGCCGCAATCAGGAAAGCCAGAGGGTCTTTAAGAAGGATTGTCATTATTATACCAACTACGATGGCAATACCAGCTACTACGAAAAACAACATTTTTTTGCTTTTCCTTTCCTCTTCAAAATCAACAACAATAAAACGAAACCATTCTTCCCGTGAATATTGCCATACGGCTACCCGGCCTTCGCCCTTCAGGATTTTGTCGAGTTGCTTTGCCCGCGAACGGTAAATAAATATGACGATGATGCTTATGATCACCATAAAACCGGCACCGAAACTCAGGGCAAACCCTCCGTTAAATCCATCGAGGCCAATAATAGACGGAAGAAACATGCAGAATATAAACAGCAGCATAAGAATAAGCCAGAGGTTTACAATGCTGCGCTGCGAATTTTTCATATTGAATTCCAATGTGGGTGCTGCAAATGGCTGCGAAGCTATCGGGAGAGGAACATTGTTTCTGAAAGGCGGTGGGGATATATTTTGCTGTTCAGGTGGTGGTATATTTTGTTGTTCAGGAGTTATGATAATATTTTCGCCACAGTTGCCGCAGAAGCGGGCATCGGGCTTTAACCGGTTACCACATTTTGGACAGAAGCTCATGGTGTTAGGTTTTAAAAATTGTTTATTGTTTTTTGAATTGTATGGCTTTTCACATATCAATAATTTTCCTGGCAGTAAAAGTTGCTGAATAGAGTATTTTCCCTTTATAGGAAACGTTCCAGTCGCCAACCAGGTTGTTACCCTGGAATTTCCCGTGAATAGTAACGGTCTGCATTTCGTCGGGTGCGACAACCGTAAATCCGCTGGCAGAACACTGCAGGGTTGTTCCCGCATTGCTTTTATCTTTCAGGGGAGTCAGGAATTTAGGGATAAACGTGGTATTACTTAGGTTATAAACATAATATGTAAGGCCACTGGTTTCATAATAATACTCCATACCTTTGGTTTTACCGATTTCGAATTTTGCAATCGGCCCTCCCTGGGCACCGCCCTTTATCCAGTTTACATTCTCTTTGAATATTTGAACCCGGCTCTGTATCGTTTCTTCAGCAAGTTTACGGGTTTCTGCATCAGAAGCGGGATTGATTTGACTATACCCAGCTTCAAGCATATTTGCTTCATTAATCTGCATGGTATATGTCCCCAGGTAAAGGCCGAAAATATTGTCATCGGCACCCATATATTCATCCGATTCTATTAAAATACCCCCGAATTCAACCTGTGCAATCATTTTTTCGCCCTTTGCCAGTTTTATGTTTTTATCCTCAAATTTACCATCTTTTGCTATCACTTTAATTTTGTCGGCTTCCCGGTTGTTTTTGTCTTTAATTAAAAGTACCACTTCTCCATTGTATTTTATTTCTGCCGGGTATTCTGCATCCGTCCTGTGCTTTATTTCCCCTTTTAAAATGCCTTTATCCAGTGATTTTATTTCAACCGAAAGTTTGGGGATGAAAAGCTTTATCACATTAGCACCTGCTTCCACAATATTAGGGAAAAGAATACGCGCCTGCGATTTAACACATTCCATATCCACAAAGGGATCGCAGATTTTAGGTATCAGGTCGGCAAAATAATAATGGTCGGTACATTGCTTGCTGCCGGCAAAATAGTAACCATTGTCATCGTTGTTGTATGTCATACTTTCCAGCCGGGGTGAATTATAGGCAATGTCGGGGTGCGTAATCTGTTTTTTAGCCTCGCCGTATTTATCAATGCCCGAAATAGTTTCGTTGGTCACGAAGTTGGTATTAGTAAAAACAGCCAGGGCGTTGGCGATATCATATGCTTTTTTACTGTTTCTGAATTCCTGTGCCAGTGCTGCATTGGCGGAACCTTTTGCTAAACCTGTAAATTCGGCTGAATTATCCCTTCGGATAACATCCATCAGTTCTTCGTACGGATCAGGATTGCCAAACCAAGTGTTGTTTCCCCACACTGGCGAAGGGTGGGCGTCGTTACGCACATGAGGTGGGCAACCATTGTCAGCTATCATATGAAGTGTTTCGCCAAGCGCACGCCATGCATTGGCCATGTATTCATTCCTTTTGTCCTGCTTGGGTTCCCTGAGTGCCATCAGCATCCATATTTTCCCGTGTTCCCATGTATACTTATGGTCCTGAACCCCTTCCGAAATATCACCGGGTTTGCCCAGCGCCCATTCCACTCCGTCAATTCGCGGATTTGTTAAAACGTACTTTTGCAGTGTTCCCATTACAATTGCAGTGTTAATATCAGTAAGATACCGGTCGCCTGCCGAACGTGTCGGATCATAGAAATGCCTTAGCGAAGCCGGAACTTCAGGCACATCAGCAGAATAACCGCCTGAACTTATCCACTTTTTCGGGGTCATTTCAGCCGGGCCTTCCGATGATAACTTAAAACCTAATCCCCAACCAGCCGCAGTAACGTCCAAATCGCTGAAAAGCCCGTCTTTGACAATTGCAGCCCCCTTTAATGTTGTTCCAGCTTCGAAGAAAAATGTGTACTTTTTAAAATCACCCTGTGAAAAATCGCTTTTGTTATTCCTTTTCAGGAAAGCATCCACCATCATCGAATTCAGGTCGGGATGAACATTTTTATTGCCGTAACTGGTGAAAATAACGATTATCATTGAACTGGCCAAAACCAGGAGGGGGAAACGAAAATAACTGATAGCTTTCATGACTCGGCAATTTTAAAAATGCATTAATTTCCACTTCCCATCTTCACCCAGGCAGAACTCGGCCGTAAAAGTGCCATTGGCTGAACTGAATTCGTAAACAGCAAACCGCTGAGTACCATAAAGGAATTTTCTGCTTTTAAAATCATTGCCAAAAGCTGCCATATTAGGCTGAAGTTCTTTAAAAAATACACGTTTTTGCTCTAGGGTAGTAGGCGACAAAACCTCCGCCAGTTTAACCGTATCGGCAGTTAGGAAAATATTCTCAACGGTATTGGCTACACTGTCAATCCTGGCCTGGTCGGCTTTTGGTTCCTCGTACAGTGGCGACAGGTCGGCATACGTTTCTTTGGGTTCGAAGGTCCCGAAAAAATACAATGCCACTCCGGCAGCCGCGAGCACGACTATGGCACTTAACGCGAAAACCAGGATTTTTCTTCCTTTCTTCTTTTTCGGTGGATTTCCTGATGGCTTTGCCTGAACCAGCGATGGAGGAATAACTGGCCGTGATTCCTGAACCCTCGGGGGAGGTGTACTTACAGGCGGAGGTGCCTGCAACGTAGGAATATTTGCAGCTGCTGGCTGAACCGGGGGCGGAGGCTGAACCGAAGATATTTGTGCCGGAGTTCCGCAGGAAGTGCAGAATTTAACATCGGGAACAAGCACAGTTCCGCATTTCGAACACTTGGGTTGCTGTGGAGGTGCTACCTGAACCGGTTTTACTTCCTCTTTTACAACCTGCC
>CAISRK010000232.1 GCA_903887815.1 uncultured Bacteroidales bacterium
ATAAAGGTGCTGCAGTTACTGAAGTAAGCATCCCGGCTGAATGGAAAAAAATTGAAGTTCTGGCAGTTAAAGATACCCGCAATATTCCAGATTTTATCAAGAACATGGTTGAGCCAATCAACAGCATGAAGGGCGATGATTTGCCTGTAAGTGCTTTTCTTGGCCGCGAAGACGGTACTTTCCCGGCAGGAACCGCGGCATACGAAAAACGAGGTATAGCTGTTAATGTTCCCGAATGGATTTCCGATAATTGTATACAATGTAACCAGTGTGCTTTCGTTTGTCCTCACGCTGTTATCCGTCCGTTCCTTTTGAACGAAGACGAAATGAAAGGTCTCCCTGTTGGAGCTTCAACGCTGAAAGCCATCCCAAAAACTTTCGACGGATTACAGTTCCGTATCCAGATCAGCCCGCTCGATTGTACAGGCTGCGGTAACTGTGCCGATGTATGTCCTTCCAAAACAAAAGCATTGGTTATGAAACCACTTGCTACGCAAATGGAACAGGATGCAAACTGGGATTATATTGCAAAGAACGTTACCTATAAAGACACACTCGCTCCAAAAGAGCAGAATGTAAAAAACAGCCAGTTTGCCCAGCCACTCTTCGAGTTCTCGGGAGCATGTGCAGGTTGCGGTGAAACTCCTTATGTAAAACTGGTAACTCAATTATTCGGAGAGCGTATGATGGTTGCAAATGCAACCGGATGTTCGTCAATTTACGGCGGTTCGGCTCCTTCAACTCCGTATACAACCAACGCAAACGGATGCGGACCAGCATGGGCAAATTCACTCTTCGAAGATAATGCTGAATACGGTTTCGGTATGGCAATGGGTGTTAATAAACTCCGCACCCGCGTTGCCGAAAGGATGCAGATCATAATCGACGGTGATTACAGTCCGGAACTTAAGGAGGCCTGTAAACTCTGGATAGCTGGTATGCATGATGCGAAATTATCAAAAGAGGCTTCGGCTTTGGTTATCCCACTTCTCGAAGCAGCAAATACCGACCTTGCCAAGGAACTTGTTGCATTAAAACAATACTTTATCAAGAAATCAGTATGGATGTTTGGCGGCGACGGCTGGGCATATGATATCGGCTACGGCGGACTCGATCATGTGCTGGCATCGGGTGAAGATGTGAATGTTCTTGTTCTTGACACTGAAGTATATTCAAATACCGGCGGCCAGGCTTCAAAATCAACACCGGTAGGTGCAGTGGCTAAGTTTGCAGCATCAGGCAAAAAAGTCCGTAAAAAAGACCTTGGTATGATGGCTATGAGTTACGGTTATGTGTATGTTGCTCAGGTTGCAATGGGTGCAAACCAGACCCAGTACCTGAAAGCGTTACGCGAAGCTGAAGCTTACCCGGGACCATCGCTTATTATAGCTTATTCAACCTGTATTAACCATGGTTTACATGCAGGAATGGAAAAGGCACAACAACAACAGGACGATGCAGTAAAAGCCGGATACTGGGCTAACTACCGTTTCAACCCGCAGCTCGAAGCTGAGGGAAAGAATCCATTCCAGCTCGATAGCAAGGAACCTGATTTTACATTATTCCAGGACTTCCTGAAATCGGAAATGCGTTATACTTCGCTTATGAAATCATTCCCGTCGGAAGCCGTCGAACTTTTCGATGCAGCTTTGGATAATGCCAAATGGAGGTACAATAATTACAAACGATTGGCTGCAATGGAATACGGAAAATAATTTCAATTTACCAGATTCAATATTTGAAACCGGGCTGCTAAATCACAGCCCGGTTTTTTATTTGCCATTTTGAACATAAAGTAAATATTGCTGTTTTGACATTTGTATAAAAATTTATAAATTTGGGAATAATTTAACAATCAAAATCCAGTGTTATGAAACCTTCGTTCAAGCTTTTAGTGATTTGCAGTATTTTATTTTGTGCTGGTATTGCCAGTGCACAAAATCTTACTCCCAGGGTAGTTTTTAAAGATACGCCCCAAACACACAATATGCATATTACCTCCGACGGGCAATACCTGTATACCTGCAACGGGGGGAAACCTGCTCTTGGGCAAATAAGTAAATTTACTCTTGATGGAACAAAAATCGGTAGTTACCCATTTGAGCTCGACATGCGCTCGGTAATGTATAATCCTTCCGATAAAAAACTTTATATTAGTACCTATGGAAAGGAATTATACAGGATTGATGATCTCACGCAGGGGGTTTACAGCTTAGTTTACGAGTTTCCTGGTGTGAACGAACAAGCAACTCCTGCCATAAGCGCAAACGGGAAACTGATTTATTTTATGGAATTCGGTGAACTCTCAGTTTATAACATGAAAAACGGTGAACTGAAGACCACACTTTCGGGGCTGAAATGCGCTGATGAAGTAGCCGATGGCGGAACTGCAGTGGCAGTGGATAAAAAACATATTTATACCTGGGACGGGCTTCAGCAGAAAGTATATGTTTATGATCTGAAAGGTAAATACCAGAAAGAACTGAAACTTAACCAGGGTGATTACGGGTTTTCACTTGCAATTGCAAATGGAATGCTTTGGGTTTCAACTGACGGCAATTACGAAGAAGGAACCTGGTACGGTTATTCGCTTGATTAGCTTGTTAAGTTTAGAAAGCGTAGGGTAATTGTGTATAACCCGATGGATTTCTATAAATGCCTTGAACAGGAATTAATAAGAAATGCCCTGGTATACAAAAAAGGCGATTCCTTAAGGAACCGCCTTCATGCTTTAACGCACAGAGCTTTTATTTTATATCAAACTCATAGGGCATAAGAGCCTGTATGCCTTTCATGTGGCTCATCTGGCTGAGGTAATGGAAATACGGGTAAGCAAATCCGAGTTCTTTTTTAAGCAGAACTGAACTGTTATCGCCAGTGAATGTCTCAATTAATTGCTCGAAAGTATCCTTTTGTTCGGGCAGTTCCATGGTGCTGTATTTTTTCAGCTTTGCCAGTTTGGCAGCTTCGGCAACAGCGTCGTTAAGCCCGCCAAATTCATCAACCAGGCCTATGCGTTTAGCGTCAACACCGCTCCATACGCGCCCCTGGCCAATACTATCTACCTGGGCAGTGGTCATTTTGCGACCTTCGCCAACATGTGTAATAAATGTAGTATATATGGTTTCGATATCGGTTGTGATAATCTTTCGTTCAGCATCGCTCATAGCCCTGGTAACCGGGATATAATCGGCATAAGGATTGGTTTTCACTTCGTCGAAAGTTATGCCCAGGTTTTTGTTGAACATTTCCTTCATATTCGGGATAATGCCAAAAACGCCTATTGATCCTGTGATTGTGTTGGGATAAGCGAAAATTTTGTCAGCAGCGCAGGAAATATAATATCCGCCCGAAGCAGCAACATTACCCATCGATACAACTACCGGTTTTGCTTTTTTACAAAGCAGCATCTCGCGCCAGATCACATCCGATGCCAAAGCACTTCCGCCGGGTGAGTTTACCCTCAGAACCACAGCTTTCACCTTGTCATCGAGCCTGGCCTTACGAATGGCTTTCGAAATGGTTTCCGAACCTATTGATTCATCATCGCCTTCACCACTGGCAATAGAACCTGTTGCATAAATAACAGCAATT
The DNA here is from genome assembly GCA_903887815.1 of uncultured Bacteroidales bacterium. GTDB lineage: Bacteria > Bacteroidota > Bacteroidia > Bacteroidales > UBA4417 > UBA4417. The sequence continues at coordinate 3,595 of CAISRK010000232.1, forward strand.
TTATCTTTCGAATTTTCTTTTTCAGCTTCAGGAGCATTTGCATATCTGCCTAATTTCATCAATTTCAGATCCCTGATATCTTTTGCATCTACACGGTTTTTAAGCTCATCAAGAACTTCGTCCTTATATAAAAGTTTATCTACGAATTTAAGACTTACAGCATCCTGTGGGGTTTGGATTTTATACTCATTAGCAATGGTGGTGAGATCGCCTACCGGTATTTTCCTGCTGGCTGAAATACCTTCGAGAACGTGGTTCCACATGCCTGAAATAAAAGTTAATGTCTGTTCTTTATTAGCATCGCTCATTTTATCGAGTGTGAAAGGCTCAATGGCGCTTTTAAATTTTCCATGGCGGATTACCTGGGCCTGGACATCAATTTTATCGAGCAAACCTTTGAAAAACATAACCTGTCCGACCATGCCTTTAAATTCCATTCCACCGGCCGGGTTGAGGTATATTTTGTCAGAAACCGAAGCCAGGTAATAGGATTTTTGAGTGAATACTTCGGAATAGGAGACAATAAACTTACCTGATTTTTTGAAATCAATAAGCGCATTCCTGATTTCTTCGATAGTAGCTTGTCCCGATGGTACATCGGACAATTCAAGGTAGATTCCTTTGACTTTTTTATCGACGGCTGCATTCTTCAGGCTGCTCACGATATCATTAAGCCCAAGCTGTTTGGATGCTTCGGGCATACCAAAACTCATATGTGCAAAGGGGTTATCCGACGAGCGGTCGCTTACAGGCTGATCGAGGGTCAGCATCAATATAGTCTTGTCGGGAACAACAACAGTTTCTTTCTTACTCATCGAAACGGCTGAAACAATAATGACAACAAATACTAAGAAAACAAGGAAGCCTGCCAGCAGGAAACCCAGCATGGAGGCGAATGTGAACTTGAAAAACTGTTTCATGGATTATTAAAATTAGGATTTAGACTATAAGACGAACAATTGAATACGAAGTTACAGAAATAGCTGGTAATAAAGCCAAAATTATTAAAATGGACCTGCCGGGTATTCAGCTATTAACAATTCGGCTTAAACCCGGGCTATAACTGTTAAAAACTAAAGCTTGAAAATCTGTTCGGGGATTTAAACTCATATTGTACCTTTGAGCCGGAGAGGTTTCACATGGCCAAAGTATTTTTATCATTAGGGAGCAACCAGGGTGACAGGTTACAAGCTTTAGTTGGAGCAACGCAACTGGTTAACAACAATATCGGTAAGGTGCAACTGAACTCGTATGTTGTAGAGTCGGAGCCATGGGGTTTTAGTTCCGACACTTCTTTTTACAACCTGGTTCTATGTGTCGAAACTGCATTGCTTCCTGGGTTGGTTCTGGAAAAGATAGTTGAAATTGAAACAAAAATGGGAAGGACACGGTCGGGTAAAACGTATCTTAACCGGATCATTGATATCGATATCCTGTTTTACAATAATGAAATAATTGCAACGGAAAAACTTGAAATTCCGCATCCGCATATGCATAAACGCAGGTTCGTGCTCGACCCGCTTGCTTCAATCGCCGGCGGATTTATGCATCCTGTTTTGAATTCAACTGTTTATGAATTGCTTGTAAAACTGGTTGATGTTGGGAAAGTGACGGTTGTTGTTGATGCTGCCTGGTTTGCAATGTTAATCTGAATAACAAATCTGAGATGAAGTTCTGAAAAATGACTATCCCATACAATTATATATCCATCGAAGGCAATATAGGGGCCGGCAAAACAACGCTGGCGACCCGTATGTCGGAGCAATTCCAAACCAGGCTTATCCTGGAGCAGTTTGAAGATAACTCTTTTCTGCCAAAGTTCTATGAAGACCAGGCCCGCTACGCATTTCCACTGGAGTTGTCGTTTCTGGCCGACCGCTTTCAGCAGCTTAAAACCCAGCTGGCGGCAAGGGATTTATTTCACCCGGTTACAATTTCGGATTATTTTATATTGAAGTCGTTGATATTTGCAAAAAAGACACTCAACGCTGAAGAGTTTAACCTGTATTCGCGTCTTTTTTCAATTATCGAAAATGCATTGCCCAAACCTGATCTGCTTGTATACCTGTATCTTGATATCAGCAGGCTGCAATCGAATATACGAAGACGGGGACGGGTATACGAACAAAAAATTGAAGACGACTATCTCCAGCGTATACAGGAAGGGTACCTCGATTATATCAAACAGCAGCAAGGCTTGCGTGTATTGCTTATCGATGCTAACCAACTCGATTTTGTGGCTCGCCCCGAAGATTACGAAAAACTCACCTCGATCATACTTAAAGAATACCCGATAGGAATACACAGGATTACTCCCTGATTGGTAAAGATTATAGCAAAGATTATCATATTTTTGCTGAACTTAATTGAAGAATCAAAATGATAGAAGTTATCATATTCATAATTCTTATAGTTGGGCTAATTGCTTCAATTTTGGCCTTATTGATGGCACTTTACAGGTTAAAGTCACTGGAATCGCTCTACTACAACTGTGTTAAGGAAAATGAACAGCTGGTCGATGAAATTGAGCGTGTTAAGGATGAATTACACCTGATCAGGTTCAAAGCCGGTGAATCCGACAGGTTAAAATCAGCCTTCCTTGCCAATATGAGCCACGAATTACGTACTCCACTGCATGCGATAATGGGGTTCTCCGGATTAATTGCCAACCCCTCGATGCCTGGTGAAGATAAAGTTATGTACGCCAATATCATTAACCGGAATGTGGACTCACTCCTTGAAATTATTAACGATATTTTTGATATTTCCCAGTTCGAAGCAGGAGTAACCGGGCTGGAAACTGAACCGGTTAATGTAAATGACCTTCTCACTTCGCTTGTTACCTGGATAAATCTTGAAAAATCCAATGTGGGTAAAAAAGATATAGTGGTAAGAATCAACAAGGCATATAAAGACATGGACTTCAGCATTCTAACTGATGCTTATAAACTGCGGAGGGCACTTAGTCACCTTGTTTTTAATGCGCTGAAGTATACAAACGAAGGTTTTATAGAGATAGGGTATACTTTTGGCGAAAACAGTAGTATTAACTTTTATGTTAAAGATGATGGTATCGGGCTTTCGGAAGAAGAACTGGAATTTATTTTTTCCGATTTCCGGCAGGTTGATGAATCGCCAACCAGGCAATATGGCGGCCTGGGGCTGGGCCTTACAATAGCTCAGAAATTTGCTTCAATGCTGGATGCTAAACTCTGGGCCGAAAGCTCGCCAGGGAAAGGCTCCACGTTTTATATCTCATTGCCTTATACCACTTAGCGAAGGGCTGAAATAAAAAAGTACCGAATGGCACTTATTGGTTGGAGTGGTCAGACTTGAAGGACAACTTTTTGCATACCAGGCAGATTGGTGATAGAACACAGCAAAACAACTTGTAAAAACTAAGGAATTTAGATGCTTGTATTAAAGCATGATGAAGCGGCAAATAACATTCAGAAAACATATCAAATGCAGTTGGATCAACTCAAATTTTCTGGCGGATGAAAGACAGTATTAATCAAAAAGCTAAAAAGGGAGACGCAGGGAAAAATCAAACGCATTTTAAGAAGCCAACTCACCCGGCTAATAATTATTTCATTACCAAACGGGTTTGTTTAGCACTGGCTATTGTGCTTATTACAACTTTTGCTATTTATTATAAAGCTTTACAGTTCAATTTACTGTTTTCATGGGATGATCAGAGATATATTACTGGCAACGATCAGATAAAAGAATTGAATTGGGCAAGTGTTAAATTGTTTTTCACCAATTATTACGTTGGCAATTATCATCCCTTAACCATGTTATTTTATGCCATTGAATATAAAATCGGGGCAGGGAAAGCATTTATATTCCACTTTAGTAATATTGTAATACATATTCTCAATGTTTCTCTTGTATTCTTATTAATCAGGAAAATTTCGCCTGCAAATGCTATCGTGGCTTTGATTACTGCTGCTTTTTTTGCAGTTCACCCCATGCATATAGAGTCCGTAGCCTGGGTTTCAGAGCGGAAAGATGTTTTATATACATTTTTCTTTCTGTTTTCACTTATCTTTTACATGTCATATCTCAAAACGCAGAAAAAGCGACACTTACTAAATGCAGGTGTTTTCTTTGTTTTGTCATGTTTAAGCAAGTCGGCTGCGGTTGTACTTCCATTAGTATTTCTTCTATTAGATTATCACACCGATCGTAAATATTCCTGGAAAACCTTTGTGGAAAAAATTCCGTTTTTTTTAATTTCCCTGGTATTCGGAGTTGTTGCCATATATTCTCAGAAAGGTGCCAATGCAATACAAAGTATGGCACCTCATATGACTGGTTTTGAACATGTATTGATAGTTTCCTTTTCGTTTATCAGCTATTTGTTTAAAGCTTTTATTCCGGTTAAGCTATCTGCAATTTATCCATATCCTGTTGAATTAGGCGGCACACTTCCGACAATATACTATTTATCGGTTCTGCTTAGCATTCTGGTTTTATTACTTGTTTGGTATTCGAAAAAATGGGGGAAAGTTGTGCTTTTCGGATTCCTGTTTTTTATAATAACAATTATTCTGGTATTCCAACTCATCCCGGTGGGATCGGCAACCATGGCCGACCGTTATACCTATATCCCTTATATAGGGGTGTTTTTCATCGTTGGAAATTTTTTTGAGTATGCAACCTCAGGTTTAAATCATAAGATCAAAAAATACTCAAATTACCTTGTGCTTCTTTTAATCCTCGGTTTTATCGCTTTTTCAAAAATCAGTTATAACCGAGTAAAAGTATGGGAGAATGATGAAACTCTTTTTTCGGATGTTATTTCTAATTATTCAAATAGTGATATTGCTTACTTCAACAGGGGGACTTATTATCTTGAATATTTTGTAAAAATCTTCTATGTTGATAATAACAGCATAAGGGAAATCTATATTAACAAAGCAATCACGGATTACGATAATGCTATACTGATTAACCCAAGATATGCTGATGCTTATAATAACAGGGCTAATGCCAAATATAGATTGAACGACTTCTCCGGAGCTATTTCGGATTATACTCATGCGATTGAACTTAATGTTAACTATGCTTTGGTTTTTTATAACAGAGGGCTTTCAAAATCCGAATTA
>CAISRK010000233.1 GCA_903887815.1 uncultured Bacteroidales bacterium
TGAGGTTTTTTCTTCATTACTGAATCCATATGCCAGAACATTGCGGATTCGATTCCTGATTTCTGATAATGAGGTTTAATACCCATTATGGTGATGCGGGTGCGGGTGAAAATCCTGTTTTTACCATAGAGAAGTATTTTAAGTTTACCCCAAAGGTTAATTTTACCGTTAAAAAAATGCAGCATCTGGTTGATATCCGGCAACATAACTTCAAAAGCAATAGGTTCATCGCCATGATATGCAAACCAGATAAATTCAGGAACCATAAGCGATTTCATGTCGGCGAGTAAAATACGGATTGCCTCAGGTTCGGCAGGAGTGAAATTTTCATGAAACTGCCAGGCATCGTTATACACTTCGCAAAAATCAGCAATAAATTTTTCGGATTCGTCGTACGAAAAATGTTTGAAATTGTATTCCGGTTTCTGCCTTACCCAATTTGCTATTTTCCAAAACCGCTCGGGGAAAGGTTTCCTGAGATTGAGTAAATTGGTAACCTGTTCGAAGTAGGTAGTAAAACCGTATTGTTCGAAAAAACCTCTGTAGTATTCCGGGTTATAATTCATGCCGAATGACTGTGGCACAAAACCATCAACCAGTAAACCCCAGAAATTATCGTTTTCGCCAAAGTTAATTGGCCCGTCCATGGCCTTCATGCCTCTTTCAGTTAGCCAGGCTAGGCAGGTGTCGAATAAAACTTTTGCCGCTTCGAAATCATTTATACATTCAAAAAAACCCATACCGCCTGTTGGCACCTGGAAAGTATAGGCTTTCCTGTTATTAATAAAAGCAGCAACCCTACCTGACAGTTGGTTGTTTTCATCCAGAAGAATCCAGCGTGTAGCTTCACCATGGCTGAAAAAGACATTTTTAGCCGGCGTGAAAATCCCTTCAATAACATCGTCAGGCGGACAAATAAAATTGACGTCATGTTTATATATGTGACGCATTACGTCATGAAAAAGGCTTCGGGTACGCTTGTCCTCGACATGAATCAAATGATATTCCATAAATCAATAATTGCTGGTTTCTAATTTGCAAATGTAAAAAAAGAAGGCAGAAGTTTTTCCCTAATTCGGTATTCGCTCTTTTACTTTCACTTTTAATCATACCTTTGCAGATTGCAAAAAAACCGCTGGTGAAAAGACTATATCTGCTGATTTTACGATCGTATGCAGGGCCTGCCCTGGCCACTTTTTTTATTGTTGTTTTCGTGTTGCTGATGCAGTTCCTGTGGCGGTATGTGGATGAATTGGTGGGTAAAGGCCTTGAATGGGACGTTATCTTCCAGCTGATGTTTTATGCCTCATTCACTTTTGTACCCATGGCATTGCCAATTTCCATCCTGCTGGCTTCGCTTATGACTTTCGGCAACCTGGGCGAACGTTACGAACTGGTGGCCATGAAAGCTGCCGGGATTTCACTACGCAAAATCATGATGCCGCTTGGTCTTTTTTCGCTGCTTATAAGCGTAGGAGCCTATTATTACTCAAATATAGTATTTCCTTATGCCAACCTGAAGTTCAGGTCGACCTTGTACGATGTAAGGCAAAAGAAGCTTGCACTGAATATACGCGACGGGATTTTCTACTCCGGGTTGCAGGGGTTTGTGATCCGTATCGGCAAAAAAGAACCCGATGGCGCTAGTATCCGCAAAGTAATGATTTACGACCATAGCCAGGTGCAGGGTAACAATAAACTTGTTCTTGCCGATTCGGGGCGCATGGAAAAAACCACTGATGGTAATTTCCTGCTGCTTACATTGTACAACGGTACTAATTACGAAGAAAGCATTAACCGTTCCAACTCTGATCAGATCCCGTTTCAGCGGACCTCCTTCACGAGCGAAGTAATTAAATTTGACCTTTCTCAGTTTAAGATGACTCATTCCGATGAGGAATTTTTCAAGAATGCTTATTATATGCTTAATGTAAAGCAACTCAAGTACGCATCCGATTCGGTTGGCATAGAGGTAACCCAAAGGGTAAACCAGTTGCATGAATCGCTTATGAGTTATTTTACCAATTACAGCCATATCCATCTCACCAACAGCGTATACCAGAATTTACCGCGTATGAAGCCTTCAGCCCGGCTTGAGAATAGTCCTGTTCTGCGCAGGCTGGAGGTTGCTTCGATCGCACTTGATATAGCCCGCAATACGAAGTCGACATTCGAATATAACCGGCAGCTTATCAAGGAAAAAGTTGAACTGAAAGCTCGTTACGATATTGAATGGCACCGCAAGTTTACGCTTTCGTTCGCATGCTTTGCGTTGTTCCTAATCGGCGCACCTTTGGGTGCCATAATCCGTAAAGGAGGCCTTGGAATGCCCCTGGTGATTTCTGTACTTCTTTTTGTGGCATATCATGTAATTTCGTTTACAGGCGAAAAATCAGTTCGTTCCTCGGTTACTGATCCATGGAAAGGAATGTGGATGTCGACCATGATATTTTTACCAATCGGTATTTTTCTTGCCTATAAAGCTGCGACTGATTCGGATATAATGGATGCTGAAAGCTATAAACTCTTTTTCCGAAAAATAATCAATTCTATAACCCGAAAAAAAACTTCCAGAGATGAAAATTCTGATGCTATGCAATAAATCGCCATGGCCCAAGCGCGAAGGCGGTCCAATTGCTATGCATGCTATGATAAGTGGACTATTACAGGCAGGGCATTCGGTAAAAGTTCTTGCTGCCAATACCAATAAATACAATATTGATCCGGCCACCATTCCTGAAGATTTCAAAGAAAAAACCCGTATCGAATTTGTCGATATGGATTTGACGCTAAATATTCCGGGCGCACTGAAAAATTATCTTACACGTAAGTCGTATCACGTAGCTCGTTTCCACACAAAAGAATTCGCTCAGAAACTAACCGCTATTCTGCGTTCCGAGTCGTTCGATATCATACAACTTGAAATGTTGTACATGGCATCGTACCTCGATATTTTACGCAAATACTCCAAGGCACCGATAGTACTGAGGGCTCATAATATTGAACATAAGATATGGCAACGGGTTGCCGAAAATTGCACGAATCCTTTAAAGCACATCTACCTCAACCACTTGTATAAAGCGTTGAAACGCTTCGAAATCGGCATCTTAAACAAGGTCGACGGAATAGTTGCAATCACACCGGTCGATGCCCGTAATTTCGACCGCCTTTCGCACAGTACCAATATTATTTCAATCCCTTTTGGAATAAACCTGGCAACTTTGCCCGAAGACCTTGATCAGCCTGAAGAAGCTTCCTTATTCCACATTGGCACCATGAACTGGTTTCCAAATGAAGAAAGTATACGTTGGATGCTCAGCGAAGTATGGCCTCTTGTAACCAAACGAAAACCGGATATCAAACTCCACCTTGCAGGCCGCTATATGCCGGAATGGATTTCGAAGTTATCACTCCCTAACATAATTGTCGACGGCGAGGTACCTGATGTTTGGGAATATATGCAACGCTTTTCAATCATGGTGGTCCCTTTGTTTTCGGGAAGTGGAATACGTATTAAAATTGTCGAAGCCATGGCCGCTGGCAAAGCCATCATTACTACTGCTATAGGTGCTGAAGGAATAAACTACGAAAACGGACAGCATCTGCTAATCGCCAAGGATGCCAGGTCGTTTACCGATGCCATTGTAAAACTTTGTGATGATAAAAATCTTCGCGACACACTGGGTAAAAATGCTAAACTGCTGATTGCCAAAGAACACGATAATAACAAACTGATGCAAAAACTTACTGCTTTTTACAATGAATTGTTGGAGAACAGGCCCGGGTGCAAACCGGATGAAAATATTTGATTTTGTTCCGAAATTCATGATCTGTATGCATTACCATTAATTTAGGCGCTTCTATCTGATATGAGAATATTTGTCCTGCTTTCGCGCGTACCGTTTCCGATTGAGAAAGGCGATAAACTGAGGGCTTTTCACCAGCTCCGTTGCCTTTCGCAAAAGAACGAAGTAATACTTTGTGCGCTGAGCGAATCGAAGGTTGAGCCCGAAACCATAAAGGTATTAAGCAGTTTTTGTAGGGAAGTACATATCATACCAATCCGCAGACCAGGAATGATATGGAATGTGCTGAAAGCTTTTTTGAATGGCAAGCCTCTCCAGGTCGGCTATTTCTATCGTTGCGCTGTGCAATCCGAAATCAACAAAATAATAGCATCTTGCCATCCCGACCATATCTACTGTCAGCTCATCAGGGTATCAGAGTATGTGAAGGACATCAAAATTCCTAAAACACTTGATTACCAGGATGTTTTCTCCATGGGCGCAAAACGAAGGGCCGATACATCCTTATTTCTAACCAGGCTGCTGTTCAGGATAGAATATAAACGATTGCTTCGGTATGAACACACTATCTTCGGGAAATTCGATCATAAAACTATCATTTCGCTACCCGATCGTGATCTCCTGCCTCATGCTTCGAAAAATGAAGTCCTGATAATTCCCAATGGGGTCGATCATGAGTTCTTTAAACCTGTTAAAACGACAAAAAAACACGACATCGTTTTTACCGGGAATATGGGTTACCCGCCAAATATAGATGCCGCCAGGTTTATTGCCGATGAAATTTACCCATTAGTTTTAAAACAATATCCGGGAGCAACCCTGCTTATTGCAGGAGCCAACCCACATGCAAAAGTGTTGGCGCTACGGTCGGAAAATATCACCGTTACCGGCTGGCTGGCAGATATCCGCGACAGTTACGCTTCATCACGGATTTTCATAGCACCGATGCGGATTGGAACAGGGCTTCAGAATAAACTGCTCGAAGCCATGTCGATGAATCTGCCCTGTATTACTTCGGCACTTGCCAACCAGGCCCTTGGGGCAAAACCGGGGTTTGAAATCCTGGTTGGCTCCACTCCTGCCGAGTATGCTGATCAAATTGTCAAGCTGTTGCGCGACGAAACCTATGCGGCTAACCTAGCAGGGAATGGACATCTCTTCGTGAAAAAAGCTTTCAGTTGGGAAAACTCGACCACCCTGCTTGAAAACCTGATGAATAACAAATAATAGCAAACCCTCTAAATACATTCTTCTGATATGAGTGACGATAAAAAAATAATATTCTCAATGGTTGGTGTGGGTAAAATTCACCCTCCCAGCAAACAGGTGTTGAAAGACATATACCTTTCATTTTACTATGGGGCAAAAATCGGTATTATAGGACTTAATGGCTCAGGTAAATCGACCTTACTACGCATTATTGCAGGCTTAGAAAAATCGTTTCTAGGAGAGGTTGTCTTTTCGCCTGGGTACAGCGTAGGTATGCTGGAACAGGAACCGCATCTCGACGAAAACAAAACCGTGAAGGAAATAGTTGAAGAAGGTGTGCAGGATGTAGTCAACCTGCTTAAAGAATACGAGGAAGTGAACAATCGCTTTATGGAACCTATGAGCGACGATGAAATGAACAAACTCATCGAGCGCCAGGGCCACTTAACCGACCTCATCGAACAACACGACGCATGGGAACTGGATACGAAACTCGAACGCGCTATGGACGCGCTCCGTTGTCCCGAAGGCGATACCTCCGTAAAAGTACTTTCAGGCGGCGAACGCCGCAGGGTTGCCTTATGCAGGTTGCTGCTCCAGCAACCGGATATCCTGTTACTTGATGAGCCCACCAACCACCTGGATGCCGAATCCATCGAATGGCTCGAACATTTCCTTCAACAATATAAAGGAACTGTAATTGCCGTAACCCACGACAGGTATTTCCTCGATAATGTTGCCGGCTGGATCCTTGAACTCGACCGTGGCGAAGGTATTCCCTGGAAAGGAAATTACACCGAGTGGCTCGAACAGAAAACCAAGCGGATGGAAATGGAGGAAAAAACCGAAAGCCGCCGCCGAAAAACCCTCGAAAACGAGCTTGAATGGGTCCGCATGGCACCAAAAGCCCGCCAGTCGAAAGGGAAAGCCCGTTTGAACTCGTACGAAAAAATGCTCAACGAGGATGTAAAACAAAAAGAGGAAAGACTCGAAATTTATATCCCGAACGGGCCACGACTCGGCAACCAGGTGATTGAGGTAAAAAATGTTAGCAAGGCTTTTGGTGAAAAAGTTCTGTTTGATAATCTCAATTTCATGTTACCTCCCGGCGGAATCGTTGGAATTATAGGGCCGAACGGTGCCGGTAAAACCACATTGTTCCGCCTGATTATGGGCCTCGACAAACCCGACCAGGGAGAATTTATTGTAGGCGATACAGTTAAAGTCGGGTATATCGACCAGGCCCACACTGAAATTGATCCGAACAAATCAGTGTGGGAAGTAATCTCCGAAGGAAACGAAAACATTGCCCTTGGCGGGAAACTCATTAATTCAAGGGCTTACGTTTCGCGTTTTAACTTCGGTGGTGCAGACCAGGGGAAAAAAGCCGGCGTATTATCAGGTGGGGAACGTAACAGGCTGCACCTCGCACTTACGCTTCGTTCCGAAGCCAACGTATTATTGCTCGATGAGCCTACTAATGATATTGACGTGAATACGCTCCGTGCACTTGAAGAAGGACTTGAGAATTTTGCCGGGTGTGCGGTTGTTATTTCGCACGACCGCTGGTTCCTCGACCGCGTTGCTACACACATCCTGGCTTTCGAAGGCGATTCGCAGGTCTATTTCTTCGAAGGCGGATATACCGATTACGAGGAAAACAAACGTAAACGGCTTGGTGACGAAGGCCCTAAACGGATTAAATTCAGGAAACTAATTGCTTAGTAATTGCTAGAATAACGGTGTCAGACACCCTTAGGGTGTGCAGACACCGGAATAAACAGAAATGATAAAAATCACTAACGAACTGATCGACAATGTGACTGCGCAGGCACGAACATCGCCACGTTTAAGGATGAATTACAATTTCCATCCCGAACTGAGCGATCCGGTCCAGCGCCTTCTCAACGCACTCGAACCCTGGACCTACATTCGTCCGCATAAGCACAGACTGAAGGAAGAATCATTTGTACTCTTACGCGGAACAGTTCTGGCAGTTGTATTCAATGATGATGGCAGCATAAGGGAACACGCGGTAATGAGTATATCAACCGGAATACTGGGAGTTGAATTCGAAGAGAACAGTTTTCATATGCTCACCGCCATCGAAACTGGATCAGTTGTATACGAAATAAAAGAAGGCCCTTTTATCCCGCATACCGAAGGCACTTCAGCCCCCTGGTCGCCGCAGGAAGGAACCCCGGAAGTAAAAGAGTTCCTGGAAAATATTTTCAAACAATTGGAAATAGATTTCGGCCAGGACCATTAAAACTAAAGGACCAAGCCCAAAATTCCAAGTCGTAAATCCCAAGTCGTAAATCGTAAATCGTAAATTCAATATGTCCTCCCCTTCCATACCCAAAGGCACCCGCGACTTCACCCCTGTTGAAATGGCCCGTCGCAATTATATTTTCGATACCATACGAGGTGTATTCAAATTACATGGCTACCTTCCCATTGAAACGCCTGCCATGGAAAACCTGAGCACATTAATGGGGAAATACGGAGAGGAAGGCGACAAACTGCTTTTTAAAATCCTGAATTCCGGAAATTATCTGTCAGACGTCAGCGAGGAGGTTTATTCAGGAAAAGAAGCCGGAAAGATGCTCAAATTCATCTCCGAGAAAGGACTCCGGTATGACCTTACAGTGCCGTTCGCACGTTTCGTTGTGCAGCACAGCAACGAAATCACATTTCCGTTCAAACGCTACCAGATCCAACCGGTATGGCGTGCCGACCGCCCCCAGAAGGGTCGTTACCGGGAGTTTTACCAGTGCGATGTGGATGTAATCGGTAGCAATTCGCTGCTGTATGAGGTTGAAATGGTAGCTATTTCGGGTGAAATCTTTAGCAAACTGGGGATCGGCATCACAATACTGATGAACAACCGGAAAATACTTTCGGGAATTGCTGAAGTAATAGGCGAATCGGCCAGAATAACGGATATTACGGTAGCCATCGATAAACTGGACAAAATCGGCCGCGATGGCGTAAACAAAGAACTTGCGGAAAAAGGTCTTAGCCAGCAAACCATTACAAAGCTCCAACCCATTCTCGACCTGGAAGGCAGCAGCCTTCATAAACTCGAACAGTTGTCGGTTATTCTGGCTTCGTCCGAAATCGGGCTGAAAGGAATTGAAGAAATGAGGATAATTTTCGGATTTATAGCTGAACTGCATCCTTCAGCCAATGTTGAACTCGATCTTACCCTGGCCCGCGGCCTGAATTACTATACAGGAGCCATAATCGAAATTAAAACCACCCAGGTGCAAATGGGCAGCATAAGCGGCGGCGGCCGTTACGATGATCTTACAGGTATATTCGGGCTCAAAGGCATGTCGGGAATCGGGATTTCGTTTGGCGCCGACCGTATTTATGACGTAATGAAAGAATTACAACTATTCCCTGCCGGCCTGGAACAGGCAACTTCGGTACTGCTGGTTAATTTTGGTGGTAACGAAGAAATGGTCAGTCTAAAATTGCTCCGGGAACTCCACGAAGCCGGCATTTCTGCTGAAATATACCCTGAAGCCGTTAAAATGAAAAAACAATTCAGCTATGCTGACAATAAAAAAATTCCGTATACAATCATTATTGGTACTGACGAAGCCGCTTCCGGCCTCTACCAGCTTAAAAACATGTTAAATGGCGAACAGGAAAAACTAACTGCTGAAGAGATCATTGCGAAACTGAAGTAAATGAAACATCCAAACCATGCAGGTCATAATTACCTGCCTGGCATGAAAAAACATTTTGTCAAAGCAAATAATTATTCAATACATTTGCCCAATATTCTGAACCCGGATTCCTATGCGCTGGAATTTATACTTCATCATTCAGATTAACCGGACTTGCCTCTAAGTGCAGATTCTGAACTGCCCATGTCCGGCAGGCACATTACAAATCCATTTCTTTTTTTCACCCATCACCAGTAGTAACCGGTGAAAAGTACTGTACCAGAAACCATGGCAGAACACACCATATATATTACCTCCGCCCAGCTTACCTTCGAGCAGCTCGATATTATGCTTTCATCTGGAGCCCGGCTTGCATTGTCGTATGAATCTGTTTCCGCTATCAATCGTTGCCGGGCATATCTCGACAAGAAAATAGAAAGCAGTACTGAACCCATTTATGGTATTAACACCGGGTTCGGGTCGCTTTGCAACCGCAGTATTCCAAAAGAAGACCTATCGCAGCTCCAGGTAAACCTGGTAATTTCGCATGCCTGCGGAATCGGTAAGGCAGTTGATCCTGAAATTGTCCGGCTGATGCTGATACTCAAAGCTTACGGATTGTCGCTTGGCCATTCAGGAGTTCAGACCGCAACTGTGGAGCGACTTCTTGACCTTTACAATCTCAATATACTCCCCGAAGTACGGCAGTTGGGCTCACTTGGGGCATCCGGCGACCTCGCCCCGCTGGCCCACCTGGTTTTACCCCTGATTGGCCGGGGAAAAGTCCTATACCAGGATAAATTACAGGATTCAAAAGAAGTGCTGGAAAAATTAGGCCTTCCGCAAATCAGTCTCAAATCGAAAGAAGGTCTTGCACTGCTCAACGGGACCCAGTTTATGAGTGCGCATGCCGTTCAGGTTTTGCTGAAAGCGTTCAAACTGCTGAGGCTGGCCGATGTTACAGCTTCAATTTCTCTTGAAGCATTTAACGGGAGACTTGATCCCTTTCATGCCAACCTTCAGCATATCAGGCCTCATCCCGGCCAGATCGAAACCGCTTCGAACATCCGCGCTATACTCCAGGGAAGCAAGCTGATCGATAAACCCGGGAAAGCTGTGCAGGATCCGTATTCATTCCGGTGTATTCCACAGGTGCATGGAGCCGTGAAGGATACAGTGAAACACGCAGCCGAAGTTATTCTTCGTGAAATCAACTCGGTTACTGATAATCCTACGATTTTCCCTGATGAGGATCTGATCCTGTCGGGAGGCAATTTCCATGGCGAACCACTGGCTTTTGTTCTCGATTTCGTTTCCATCGCACTTGCCGAATTAGGGAATATTGCCGAACGCAGGCTTTACAGGTTGATAGCCGGCCAAAGAGGTTTGCCAGAGTTCCTTGTGGCTCATCCAGGATTAAACTCGGGTTTTATGATCCCGCAATATGCGGCAGCATCGGTGGTTAGCCAGAACAAGCAGCTTTGCACTCCTTCGTCGGTCGACAGCATTACTTCATCCAACGAACAGGAAGACCACGTCAGCATTGGTGCAAATGCCGCAACAAAAGCCCTTAGGGTAGTAAAAAATGTTGAGAGCATACTTGCTATTGAACTCATGGCCGCATGCCAGGCCCTCGAATTCAGGGGAATTGCAAACACATCGCCCTTTCTGCAATCGCTTATTACCGAATACCGGCAGGTGGTTCCATACGTGGAAGAAGATACGCTGATGTATGAACTGATCGATAACTCACTTCAGTTTATACAAAACCACAATTTCCACCTCCCTGCATAATTCCTTATTAAGCATACTAAAATTCTCTCTTATAAATCGTTAACAGGAATCACAAGTCAAAGATTTTTTCAGTAGGTTTGCTGTGTGAAAAATTATTTTTTGATATAATAACGGACAGCCATCATATGTTCATGCAACACAACTGAAAACCAGCAGCAAGTAACCAGGGACCAGCAACCCTTATTCCATTGATCCAACGAGTAAAACATTTAACCATATACAACAATGACACTCATTATCTCCGGCCAGGGCCTTACAATCGAAAACGTTGTTAACGTTGCCCGACATTATCAGAAAGTTGAATTGCACCCCGATGCACTAAAGCGGATTATTGCCTGCAGGGCTATGCTCGAGCGGAAAATCGAAGCCCGCGAAATCATGTATGGTGTAAATACAGGCATTGGCGAATTCTCCGAAGTTGTTCTGAATGACCACCAGGTAAAAGATTTCCAGAAATACCTTGTATATAACCATGCTGCAGGTATTGGCGATCCCATGCCGTTGGAATATGTTCGCGGTGCAATGCTTGGCCGTATTAATGTGCATGCCCACGGCAATTCGGGCTGCAGGCCCGAAATCACCCAAACGCTGGTCGATATGCTTAACAAAGGAGTAACTCCTTTTGTTTGCCAGAAAGGCTCGGTGGGCGCTTGCGGCGACCTGGCTCCCATGTCGCAGATCGCACTGCTTATGATGGGCGAAGGTAAAGCTTACTACAAAGGTGATTTGCTTGATGGCAAAGAAGCCCTTGACAAGGCAGGAATTCCTGTTCCAGGCTTAATGGCCCGCGACGGGCTTGCTACTATCAACGGGTCCAATGTACTTACTGCTATGAGCGCAATTTTCCTTGTCGATGCCAATAATTTTCTGAAACAGGCCGAAATAGCTGCATCCATGTCGCTCGAAGCCTTAAAAGCCAATATGAAACCTTACGATCCTAAAATTCATGAAGTACGTGGATTTGCCGGATCGATGCGAAGTGCAGCGGCAATCCGCAGGATGGTTTCGGGCGGCGACCTGGCCGAAGGCCGCGTAAAATGCAAGGTACAGGATGCCTACAGCATGCGTTCGACACCGCAGGTCATAGGTGCAGCTCACGATGCACTGGCTTATGCCCGATCACAGGTTGAAATTGAACTTAACGGCGTTGGTGACAATCCTATTTTCTTCCCCGAAGAAAACCTGCAATTATCAGGTGCTAATTTCCAGGGATCGCCGGTTTCGGTACCTATGGATATGGCCGGTATGGTTATAACCATGGTTTGTGTTTTAAGCGAACGACGGATGAACCGGCTGAACAACCCGGCTTTGAGCGTTGGCTTACCGGCTTTTCTCACCAAGGGAGCCGGAATGTTCTCAGGACTCATGTTAAGCCAGTATACAGCTGATATGCAGATCGTTGAACAGCGCATATTATCGGCCCCTGCCAGTATTCAATCCATACCCGCAGCTGCCGATCAGGAAGATTTTGTAAGCATGGGTATGAACACAGCTATTAAAAACTTCCAGATTATGGACAACGCATATGGCATACTCGGTATTGAACTTATGGCTGCAGCACAGGCTCTCGATTTCAGGGAATATAGTTTCGGAGCAGGTGTTACCAAAGCAAAGGAAGTAATCCGCCGACATGTTGATTTCCTTGAAATCGACAGGCCTTTGTATAACGATCATAATGCGATGAAAGCGCTGGTTCAATCGTGTGAGATACTTATTGAAGTGGAGAAAGTTACGGGTCCGCTTGGATAATGGCTTGCTACTGGTTGCTGAAGACAAATTCCAAGTTCCAAATCCCAGGGTCCAAGTCCAGAAACATCCGACATCTGACATCTAACATCCGACATTCCAACCCCAACCCCTAACTTCCAACCCCAAATTCCTTATAAAAAATGGACGAACAACAGCAACCTCCCCAGAACGAACCGATACCTAACCTTGTTCTGCTGAAGGTCCTTTGCGTATTCACATTTGTAGGATCAGGCCTTGGGGCTTTTTCGTATGGAATCATTGGACTTATGCATGGCTTTTTTTTGGAAAACCTGTCGCTAATACCCAATGAGCAAAACCGCGAACTGATTCAAATGCTGCTGTCGGCAGGTCAGATGTTTTTTTTCCTGAACGCCATTTTATATCTGGTTTCCTTATCAGGAGCTGTTCTGCTCTGGAAGTTAAGAAAAACAGGATTTCATCTTTACACGGCTTCGCAGATGGTGTTATTGATACTTCCCCTGGCTTACATCAAAGGATTTCCAACAAATTTTTTCAGCATATTCCTTACGATGGTTTTTGCTTTAGGATACTATGGATTCCTGAAATTTATGAAATAGAAACACCCCAGCTGCACCTGGATGTTGAAAAATATCCACTTAAGGATTTTGTATACATAAACGGATTCGTAGCGATTTAAAAATGACATCTGCCGAACCTACAAAGCGACCGATTCTTCTCACCTGGCTTTGCCTGGGTTCGGGATTATTTGGCATTGCATGGATATCGATGTTCTTAGGATGGATTACGTACTCAACCAGGGGGGCGATTCCAGGGGGACTTTTCCCCGGTATTACACTGGTATACCTCAAATCAGGACCTGGCTTCATACTGGCGGAACTTCTTCTCTCTATATCCGGCATGGCTGGGGTAGTTTTAATGTGGAAAGCCCGAAAATCCGGTTTCTATGTTTATTCAGTCAGCAAGGCAATCCTCTATTTCCTTCCGGTGGCAATTATAGGCTCCAGTCAACTTGCCTTTTTCCCATTAGCCGTAACTTCAGTGCTCATTGTGGCCTATGGCATACTAACAGGCATTTTTAGAGAAAACGACTAAATAAGGATACGCTTATTACAAAAAAAAAACAGAAAATGTTTTGCGTATTAAGAAATTATTACTTTTACCAATTAATCCGTTTATCTAACCAAAAGCAAGGTATATACTACTAAGAAACACAATATCAGAAATTTGTACAGTACCGCGTCGCTTATACATGCATTAACCACCATGTATAAACGGCTTCGGGTTAATAAAAAAGTAGTAAAAACATCATTCCGGGTGTAGAAAAACGATAAAGTTTGGATAACTTTGAAAAAAATTATACTTTAGCAACACATTAATCTATGACAAAAAAAAAGCCTATGAAATAATTTTAACATTAAAAAATAATTCTTAATCAACAAACCAAATTAAACACTAACTAACCAAATCAATTAACCTATGAGAAAACTAAGTTTTTTGCTGGTATTGCTACTGCTCACAGCTATGCAGGTACTGGCACAACGAACCATCACAGGTAAAGTTACCAGCGCCGAAGACGAGGGAGGAATTCCCGGTGTTACTGTTCTTGTGAAAGGAACCAGTAATGGTGTGTTAACTGACCTAAACGGAAAATTTTCAATTTCTGTTCCACCTTCAGCAACCACGCTCCAGTTTTCATTTGTCGGAATGAAAACACAGGAAGTAACCCTTACTGCTGAAAATAACTACACAGTAGTTATGGTCACCTCAGCCGAAGTGATTGAAGGAGTTGTAGTTACTGCATTCGGAATTACCAGGCAATCGAGAGAGCTTGGAGTTTCAACAGCCAAGGTAGCTGATAAAGAGCTCACCCGCGCTGGTGCAAGTAACGTGATGAACGGTATGACTGCAAAAGTATCCGGTCTCCAGATCAACACCATCAACAACGGTGTTAACCCTGAAACCAAGATTACTTTACGTGGTAACCGCCACTTTCTTGCTTCCAACCAGGCTCTTGTAGTTTTGGACGGGGTACCAGTTAGTGCAACATACCTGAATTCAATCAACCCTAACGATATTGAAAGTGTCAGCGTTCTGAAAGGTGCCAGTGCTGCAGCTCTCTATGGAAATGATGCTTCCAATGGTGTTATGATTGTTTCGACCAAAAAAGGTGGAAAACAAAAACCAACCATCAAGGTTAGTAATATTACAACTTTTGAGAAAATCTCCTATCTCCCTAACCTCCAGGAGCGTTTTGGCTCAGGTTCAGGTGAAACCACAGGAAACTCAGATAACAACTATACCATGTGGATTGGTCCTGACAGGAACACCGATCCCTATACATCGTATGAAAACCAGCAGTTCGGACCTGAATATGACCCGAATGTAATGGTTATATTAGGTGGTAAACTCGAGGACGGATCGTACCAGATGGTTCCTTATACCGCTATTAAAAATCAGAAAAAGAACTTCTTCCAGACCGGCGTTTCGATGCAGAATGACGTATCGTACAGCGGCGGAGATGAAAACAGCAACTTCTATCTTTCAGCACAGGACGTTAATTCAACAGGTACTGTTATGGATGACAAAAACAGGAGAACCAGTGTTCGTATGGCCGGCGGAAAAAAATATGGCACATTCCAGGCTGATTTCTCAATGGGTGTTACAAAAACCAAAACCAACGTATCAGGTGGTGATATGAACCAGGGTCGTGGTGTGTATTGGAATGTATTAAATACACCGCAGCATGTTCCTTTAACTCAATATAAAGACATCACTGGCAATCCTTTCGCAACACTGGATGGTTACTACAATGCTTACTACCCGAATCCTTACTGGCAGATCGCTCACTCACGTCAGATGAATGACCGCACCGACTTTTTGGGTTCACTCAACCTGAGTTTCAAACCGGTTGAATGGTTAGAGCTTTCGAACCGTACCGGTCTTGTTTACAATACCGCTAACTATAACGATTACGTCGACGAAGCCGTTTACACACCGTATTCAGCCAGTGACCCATGGAGCCAGGGCCATATGGGACAACAAACCCCATATTCAGGACAATCGAGCTACCAGATGTCGAACTCGCTCAATTTATCCGACGACTTCCTTGTAAAATTCTCAAAGGATATAAGTGACTTCAATGTTAAAGTTATTCTTGGAACCTCAGTGTTATCGTCAAAGTACAATGCAATGAACAGTGCCGCAAGCGCATTGGTTATTCCTGAATTATATAATATTTCAAACCGTGTAGGTGAACCAGTTTCAACCCAGTCGACACTCGAAAGAGCTTCACTCGGTGCATTTGCTGATGCTACAATCGGTTATAAAAACTATGTTTTCTTGCATGGTTCGGTCCGTAACGACTGGGATTCCAGGTTAGTTAAGGCAAACCGTTCATTTATGTATCCGGCCGCCGACGTAAGCGTTGTGTTATCGGATATATTCCCTGCATTAAAAGAAGGACCGGTTGTGTCGTTCGTAAAAGTAAGAGCTGGTTTGTCGAAAACCGGACAGATTTCGTTAGCTAACTGGTATGCAACTGTACCTTCGTACGTTACAGCAGCCGGTTTCCCATACGGAAATACTGCAGGTTTCAGGCTTAGTACTACTTTGAGCAATCCAACTTTACGTCCTGAAATGACAACTGAGCTTGAAGGCGGTTTCGAAATCAGCTTCCTCAAGAACAGGTTCCACCTCGAAACAACAGCTTATAAATCAAATACCATTGACCAGACTATTCCTGCTTCCGTTTCATCAGCTACCGGATTCCGTTCAGCTTATATCAACGCAGGAGAACTCGAAACCAAAGGTGTTGAAGTTGACCTCAAGTTGACTCCTTTAGTAAGTTTAGGCGATGTGAACTGGGATCTTATGATCAACTATTCCTACTCCACCAGCAATGTTATTTCCATCTATCCCGGATTGGATGAATTACCAATCAACGACGGTACAGCTTATGGAATCCTGAACAGTGCATCGTACGCTATCATCGGCGAACAATTCCCGTCAATCAAAGTTACTGACGTAATCAGGGATCCTGAAGGACGTATCGTGGTGGATAAAGTTACCGGTTTACCGAAAACAGCTCCTGCCCTTGTTAAAAAAGGACATGCTAACCCGAATCATATTCTTGGTATTGTTAATACTTTCTCCTACAAAGGTCTTAGCCTTGGTATAGTTGCTGAATACCGTTCAGGTAACAACATTGTAAACAGGGTTGCCAATGCACTCGACTTTACAGGTGTTTCCGAGCACTCAGCATTAAATGGCCGTCAGCCTTTTGTTATTCCGAACTCAGTTATCGAAACATCACCCGGAGTATTTGTTCCTAATACCGATGTACTTGTAACTGACGCCGGAAGGTCATTCTGGGTAAATTCAAACTACCATACCACCGATGCAGGTTCAGTAACAAGTGCTGCTTTCTGGAAATTAAGAGAAGTTTCTTTATCCTACGATCTCCCGCTGGAACATTTAATCGGCACCAAAGTACTTAAAGCCGCTCAAATTGGTATAGTTGGAAGGAACCTTGTAATGTGGCGTCCGCAAACCAACGTATGGACAGATCCTGAGTTCAATACAAACAGCGCTACAAGTAATGCTGTTGGTTATACCAATGAAGACCAGACACCGCCTACGAGAGTTTTGGGTTTCAGCGTTAAACTTACTTTCTAACATTTAATCTTATAAAGTGATGAAGAAAAACATTCTAATAATAATAGCAGGGATACTGGTATTTATGAGTTCGTGCAGCAAGGATTTCCTTAATGTGAACGAAAAAAATCCAAATTCCCCTTCTGTAGTCGACCCGAAACTGGTACTTCCAGCCGCTGAGAATGCCATAGCATTTACAATGAATAACCCACGACGCTTCGAATTTGTTTACCTGTGGCATGGGTTGTGGTCAATCAGTGCAGGTTATTCGCAACCTCAGGTTCTTACACAGTACAAACTTGTCAATTCAAGCTATCAGAACGCTTTTATTGAATTCTACATGGCAGGTCAAAACCTCGACGCTATTGAGAAACAATCAACCTCTGCTAAAAACGTATATTTCGAGGCAATAGCCAAAATCCTGAAAGCTTACGTTTTCCAGAATTTAGTGGATTGCTGGGGTGATGTTCCATATACCGAAGCTTTCAAAACCGCTGACGGGAACCTGAAACCAAAATACGATAAGCAACAGGATATATATGAAGACCTGGTTGTTCAGCTGGATGCTGCGATTGCACTTATCCAGGGTGCTACTGCTGAAGCATCGCCTCTTTCGGCCACCAGTGATATTATTTATAACGGTGACATGACCAAATGGTTAAAATTCGCAAACACATTGAAACTCCGGATTTTAATTCACCAGGCCGATATGGCAGGAAGATCAGCCTATATTACCGGTAAACTTGCTACAACAGCAGCTATTGGTTATATCGGTGTAGGTGAAGGTGCTCTCAACAGCCCTGCTTACGTTGTATCGTCAACCAAGATGAATCCTTTCTATGAAATTTTCTACAACAATGCCGGTACTTCACAACCTGATGCTACCACATACTATTTTGCAGGAAAAGATGTAATTGATGCTTTAAAAGCTACCAACGACGCCCGTATTGCCAAATTCTTCCAGCCTTACAGCGGAACATCCTATGATGGCAATATTTTCGGTACACCTACCGACCTGTTAACTGCACAGAATAAAACCTCGAAACTGGGTTATGCTGTAGGCGATGCAGGAACAATGATAGGTACACCTACCAAGCCAGCTCCGATTCTCACTGATTTCGAAAGTTTGTTCTTACAGGCTGAAGCAGCCGAAAGAGGTTTGATTAGCGGTGCTAATGCACAGGCTCTTTACGAAAGTGCCGTTGGCCGTTCATTTGCATACATGGGCTTATCAGCAGCTGCAGCAGGAAACTTCCTGAGCCAGAATACCTTAAAAACGAATTATTCGTTGGCTACAAACAAAAGAGAGCTTATAATTACCCAAAAATGGACTGCACTTAACGGGATAGCTCCTGTTGAGATCTGGACCGACTACAGAAGAACAGGTTATCCTACAGGTTTGCATTTCAGTACCGACCCGGCTAAAAACGGACCTGGTATTCCCCCGGTACGTTTGTTCTACCCACAGGATGAGGTTAACGTAAATAATGCAAATGTTTTGACTGTTGGACCCATCGATTTATGGACTTCCAAGATTTTCTGGCAGAACCGATAACTTAATTTAATCAAACTTAAATATGAAAAATATGAAAAATAGAATAATTGTAATCTTAACTCTCTTTGCAGGATTATTCTTACTAAATTCTTGTCTCAAAGATGATGCTGATTACTGGCCGACGGACGTAGCCGGTAAAATGTATGCTACTGTCCTAAAACCTACACTTCAGGCCCTCAGTTTGAAGCCGGTTGCCGACACAGTTAGCTTTTCCTTTATGATCAATATTGCAACTGATGTTCCTCCTTCATCGGATGTAACGGTTACGGTTGAAATTGATCCTACCGCTGTTACTGCTTACAATGCAAGGACTGGTAAAGCTTTCAAAGCTTATCCTTCATTTAAGATCACAAACCCGACCGTAATTATAGCTGCAGGAACAAGAACTGCAATTATTAATGGTAAAGTATGGGGTGCTGACAAACTGGACGCATGCGATAATTTCATCGCTGCAACAACCATTAAATCAGTAAGCGATCCTAATATTATGATTCCAAGCAACATGAAATCCTATTTATTGTCGCTTCCGATTTCGAATCCATATGCCGGAAATTACCGTGTAGTTGGATATCGTATCCGTCCTGGTAATGCAACCGAACCTGTTGATGCTATCGAAGCGTTCAACACGGTAGATTGTAAAACAATAAAGAAAACCGGTTTCGGTAACTACATGTCATACGATGTAACCATTGAAGTTACCAGCACAGTTGTTGTAGTTGGCGGAGTTAACTGTTTCAAGGTAGTTGCTACCCCTGTCGATCCTGCTACCGGTGGTTCGGTTGGCGGAATGTTTACAGCCTGGACAGGAGATGCTACGCTTACTCCTGCTGATCTGACAATCAACTACTACAACCCGGTTAAGAAAGTGTTCATCCTGAACTGTTATTACAATAGCACTGCTGGTAACCGTATCA
>CAISRK010000234.1 GCA_903887815.1 uncultured Bacteroidales bacterium
ATTCACGAGGTTCACTCAGCGAAACAAAAACCTGGTTAGAAAGCATACAACCGAAAACTGATAACAGTTGAAGAAAATCAGGACTTATCTCAGAAAATTAAGATTCTGGGCATTAAACTTAACAACTATATCAATTCTATTGGCACAAAAAGTTTATCCAAAGGAGAAAACAACAACCAGTTATAAACAACCGCTTACAATCACACCTTAATAACTAAGAAGGCCTATAAAGGATAACAAATGACCATAAATGACAACTAATGTCCCCAAATGACAACCCAAACCCCAAATACCTTAATCCTCTCAAATACCTGTAACAATGAAATACCGCATCGAAAAAGACACCATGGGACCGGTAGAGGTTCCTGCCGACAAACTATGGGGCGCACAAACCGAGCGTTCGCGGGGCAATTTTAAAGTCGGACCCGAAGGCTCAATGCCAAACGAAATAATCAAGGCATTTGCTATCCTTAAAAAGGCAGCTGCCATTACCAACAATGAGCTTGGAGTGCTGCCTGATGATAAATGCCACCTGATCTGCCAGGTATGTGACGAGATTTATGAAGGTAAACTTAATGACCAGTTTCCTTTGGTAATCTGGCAAACAGGGTCAGGAACCCAGAGCAACATGAATGTGAACGAAGTTGTAAGCAACCGTGCTCATGTTATGACAGGTGGCGTGCTGGGCGAAGGGAAAAGCCCGCTGCATCCAAACGATGATGTAAACAAATCGCAGAGCAGCAACGATACATTCCCGACGGCTATGAGTATTGCCGCCTATAAAATGGTGGTCGAAACCACAATACCGGGTGTTGAGGTGCTCAGGAACACACTCGACAAAAAGGCAAAAGAATTCAACAACCTTATTAAAATCGGGCGCACCCACCTTATGGACGCTACGCCTCTAAGGCTTGGACAGGAGTTTTCGGGCTATGTTTCTCAACTCGATCATGGAATACGGGCTGTGAAAAACACCTTGCCACATCTTTCGGAACTTGCCCTAGGCGGAACAGCGGTTGGAACCGGCATCAATGCACCAAAAGGCTATGCTGTAAATGTTGCGGGCAAGATTGCCGAATTATCCGGATACCCGTTCATAACTGCAGAAAACAAATTCGAATCACTTTCGGCTCACGATGCAATTGTTGAATCATCGGGTGCCCTGAAAGTACTTGCTACCAGCCTGATGCATATCGCCAATAACATCCGAATGCTGGCTTCCGGTCCGCGCTGCGGGCTTGGCGAATTGCACCTGCCTGAAAATGAACCCGGCTCCAGCATTATGCCCGGCAAGGTAAATCCCACGCAAAACGAATCGCTTTCGATGGTTTGTGCACAGGTTATCGGCTGCGATGCTGCTATTACAATAGCCAATACCCACGGCCATTTCCAGCTGAATGTTTTCAAGCCGGTTATGATTTACAATTTCCTGATGGCAGCCCGTTTGATTGGCGATGCCTGCGTTTCTTTCAACGACCATTGCGCTGTCGGTATCGAGGCTATCGAAGCCAACATAGCAAAGCACCTTGAAAATTCGCTGATGCTGGTTACTGCGCTCAACACGCATATCGGGTACGAAAACGCAGCGAAAATCGCGAAAAAGGCACATCACGAAGGCACTACGCTCCGCGAAGCCGCTATGGAGCTTGGGCTTGTTACGGATGAGCAGTTCAGCGAGTGGGTTGATCCTACTAAAATGATCGGCTCATAAGTTAAAATCCTTTGCGTTAAAACCCTCTTCTGCTAAAGACCAGAGAGGGTTTTTTGTTATGCCTTTTTCAGGAAGAAGATGCTATAAAAAACATACCCTTTCAGGAAAATTAATTACATTTGCTTCTCATTCAAAAAACAAACAGGAATGTAAAATTCATCAGTATTTACGATCATAAATAAGGGCAACCTATGATTCAGACTATTAAAATCGGCACCATAAAGTGGCATTATATTGAAGATCCATCTGACGATGATCTCGGATTCCTGAAAGACAACTTTCACTTCCACCCACTCGATATTGAAGATTGCCGGAGTGTGAATCAACGACCTAAGATCGACGTTTACGATGATTACTATTTCCTTATCCTGCATTTCCCGCATTACGACCGCTGGAATCGGTTCCTGAAAACCAAGGAGGTGAAAATCTTTTGGGGCGAAGGGTATATTATTACTATTGGTAAACCTCACTGGGTTGTGAGCAGCCTGTTCAACAGCGCAAAGGAAATGAACGACCCTTACGAAATCCTCCAGGCCGGAACCTCTGACGCCCTTCTTTATAAAGTACTCGAAAAACTCATGCAGGAAACTCTTTCGCTGATCAGCAAACTGGGTATTGAGCTTGAGCTGATCAACCACGAACTGTTTGCCAAGAAAGCAGAAAAAACCATCGAGCGCATTTCGCTTACAAGACGGAACATGATATTGCTCAACACCATATTTAAACCCCAGCTCCGGTTGTTCCAGAAATTCGAATCCGGCCAAATTGAAGGTTACGCCGAAAATATGGAAGAATACTGGGGAAATATCCTCGACTATTACCAGAAGATGTGGGATATGATAGAGGATTATGAAGAACTTATCGAAGGCCTTTCAAAAACCTTCGACTCCATGCAGACCAACCGCAGCAATGAAATCATGAAAGCGCTTACATTGATTTCGTCAATACTGCTTCCGCTCACTTTTATAGCGAGCCTTTACGGGATGAATGTAAAACTGCCCTTTATGAACCATGAGCATACATTTCTTGCGCTAATGATAATGATGCTGGCTATTTCGGGAGGTTTTATCTTCTTTTTCAAGACAAAGAAGTGGATGTAATTTTGATAAGGGTCCTTTTATTTAGATAATTATGAGTAAACTGGTAAATCAGGGCATTTAGAGTGTTAAATGCTCTTCCGCGAAATTTATTCCTTCTCCCCTGCTTCTTTCAATCCCATAATATTTTCCTGCCGGATAATGGATTCTTCATGAATAAGCTGTAAAAACTGCAAAAGAAATTCGCGGCTGAGGCCAATTCGTGATCCCAGGTTGAGGCGGTCGGAAATAATTTCGTTCCAGCGGTTTATCTGAAGAATTGTAATATTGTTATCTTTTTTGTACTGCCCTATTTCTTCAACTATTTTCATCCTTTTACTCAAAATATCAAGCAATTCGGCATCCATTTTGTCAATTTCGCGCCGTAGCATCTCGAGCCCCGTTTCAAATTCAGGATTTCCCCTGCTCTGCCTTACAACCAGTGTATTCAGAAGTGTATTCAGATCATCCGGTGTAATCTGCTGGTTAGCATCCGTTAATGCATGATCGGGATCAACATGCGACTCGATCATCAGTCCAGCCATTTCCAGATCGAGTGCTTTCTGGCTTACCTGGTGTAAAATATCGCGGCGCCCGCAAATATGGCTCGGATCGCAGATAACCGGCAATCCCGGAATCCTGCGTTGTAATTCAATCGGTATTTCCCACATGGGCTGGTTGCGGTACAATGCATGGTGATAGTAGTAAAAACCTCGGTGTATTGCAGCAAGTTTATTGATTCCGGCTTTGTTAAGTCTTTCGAGTGCACCTATCCAGAGCGAAATATCCGGGTTAAGCGGGTTTTTCACCATCACAGGGATATCAACACCTTTCAGAACATCAGCTAATTCCTGCACTGAGAAAGGGTTCACTACCGTGCGGGCACCAAGCCAGAGAATATCAACATTATGTTTCAGGCATGCTTCGATATGCTCGGGGCGTGCAACCTCAACCGTTGTGAGCAGCCCGGTTTGCTGCTTTACTTCGGTGAGCCACTCCAGCCCGGCGATACCTACACCTTCGAACGAAGAAGGCCTGGTTCGGGGTTTCCAGAGCCCCGCCCTGAATACTTTTACCCGGGGATTTCCGGCAAGCTGCATAGCTGTGGAAAGCACCTGTTCGCGGCTTTCAGCACTGCACGGGCCACTGATTACCAAAGGGAAATTACCGGTTGGCAGCCATTCGTTTAACGGAATAATATCAAAATGTTTTTCCATAGTTTGCGACAGGTAAAAGTACATAAAACCTGCTGAATATATGTAGCAATAAATCTCTGTCCGGCATACAGGACTAATTCTCCCCCGCCATTAACGCTGGTTGTATCATTAATAATTCCTTATCTTTGCACTTTAGCTTAAGAAAATAGTTGCAAATACCTAATTACAAAATATTTATGTCGGAAACCAAAAGGGTTAAAATCATTGACCTGCTTAAAACACCTGAAAAATCAGGAATCGGAAACAGTGTTACCATTAAAGGATGGGTACGTACCAAACGTGGAAATAAAAATGTTGCATTTATCGCATTAAACGACGGATCGACCATTCACAGCATACAGGTGGTGGTTGACCTGGCCAATTTTGACGAAGAATTGCTGAAACAGGTCAACACCGGAGCCTGTCTATCGGTTGGCGGCACCCTGGTTGAATCGCCTGGCGCAGGCCAGTCGGTCGAAATACACGCTACACAGATTGAAGTTTATGGAAGCGCCGATCCGGAAGTTTATCCCCTGCAGAAGAAAGGTCATACCCTTGAATTCCTGCGCGAAATAGCCCACCTCCGTCCACGTACCAATACGTTTGGGGCTGTGCTTCGCATCAGGCATAACATGGCTTACGCCATCCATAAATATTTTAACGATAAAGGGTTTTACTACATACATACCCCAATTATAACGGGTTCTGATGCCGAAGGTGCCGGCGCCATGTTCCGGGTTACTACCCTCGACATGAATAATCTGCCCAAAACCGAGACCGGCGATATTGATTATGCACAGGACTTTTTCGGTAAAAGCACCAACCTTACCGTTTCGGGCCAGTTGAACGGCGAACTTGCCGCTCTTGCGCTCTCCGAGATTTATACTTTCGGTCCGACTTTCAGGGCTGAGAACAGCAATACACCACGCCACCTTGCCGAATTCTGGATGATTGAACCCGAAATGGCCTTTTACGATATAGTCGATAATATGGACCTTGCGGAAGATTTTCTCAAGTACCTTATACGCTATGCCCTCGCGAATTGCTACGACGATCTCGAATTCCTGCAAAAGATGTACGACAACGAATTGCTCGAAAGGCTTAACTTTGTTACAAACAATGATTTCGAGCGTTTAACCTATACCCGTGCTATCGATATACTGATGGCTTCGGGACAGAAATTCGAGTTCCAGGTTAAATGGGGTGTCGACCTGCAATCGGAACACGAACGCTACCTTGTAGAACAGGTTTTCAAAAAGCCGGTAATCCTTATTGATTATCCGAAAGAGATTAAGGCTTTTTATATGAAACAAAACGAGGACGGAACTACTGTGCGTGCCATGGATGTGCTGTTCCCGCGCATAGGTGAAATTATAGGCGGTTCGCAGCGCGAAGAGAACTACGAACAACTCATGGAACGTATCCACGAGCTGAATATTCCCGAAAAGGACATGTGGTGGTACCTCGAAACCCGGAAATTTGGGACTGCACCACATGCCGGATTCGGACTGGGATTCGAAAGGCTGATGCTGTTTGTAACCGGCATGGCGAATATACGCGACGTGATACCATTCCCACGGACGCCTATGACTGCTGATTTCTAAAAATGGCCTTGATACTTATTTTGACAAAAACGAACAAAGTCAAAATATGTCCTATCTTTGAATTCAACCATTCAACCTGACCTTCACTCAATATGCTCAATCAACGTCTTCAGCAGAAATTACTTCAAAAGCTTTCGCCACAGCAGATCCTGCTTATGAAGCTTTTACAGATTCCGTCGATGGCGCTGGAGCAGCGTATAAAACAGGAAATTGAGGAAAACCCGGTGCTGGAACTCGAAGAAGATTATGAGGAAGAAAAGGATAAAGACCATGACGATTACGAGGAGAATGAAAAGGAATCCTCCGACGAGCTGCAGAATGATATCGACATCAACGATTACCTGAACGACGACGATGCTCCCTCATACCGCCTGAATGCCGGTAATACTTCCGCCAGCGACGAACACAAGGAAACACCCATGACTGCTGATGCAGGTTTTCACGAATCGCTTATGATGCAGCTGGAACTTCAGGATTTACCCGAGATTAAACTGGCTATCGGGGCGACTATTATCGGCAATCTCGACGAATCAGGATACCTTCAGCGAGACCTGAGTGCTATGGTTGATGACCTTGCTTTTACACAGGGTATTATAACCAACCTGGAAGAAATTGAACAAATGCTGAAAGTCGTGCAGAACTTTGAGCCTGCCGGTATTGCAGCCCGAAGCTTGCAGGAGTGCCTGATCCTGCAGATGAAACGCTTTGATCCGAGCCCTTCGGTGAGGCTGGCTGTTGATATTCTCGACCGTTGTTTCGAAGACTTTACAAAAAAGCATTATGATAAGATCCTGAAAAGGACGCATTCGGAAGAAGAAGAACTCAGGGATGCCATTAACGAAATCCTGAAACTCAATCCCAAACCCGGAAGTGCTTTCAGTGCTTCAACCGCAGGAAACCAGTTTATTATTCCTGATTTTATTATTGATAACAAGGACGGCATTCTTGAGCTTACCCTGAACCAGCGTAATATGCCTGAGTTGCGGTTGAGCCGAACGTATACCGAGATGCTGGAAACCTATGGTGAAAACAAGAACAGGAAAGAAAAAAACGATGCACAGCGCGATGCGGTTATTTTTATAAAACAAAAAATCGATTCGGCCCGCTGGTTTATCGAAGCTATCAGGCAACGCCAGGATACGCTTTATCTCACCATGAAAGCGATAATGGATTACCAGAAGAATTATTTCCTCGAAGGTGATGAAACTATGCTCCGGCCCATGATCCTAAAAGATATTGCAGAAAAGGTAAATCTTGATATTTCAACTATTTCGCGTGTTGCCAACAGCAAATATGTTCAGACTCCTTTCGGGACCTTCCTTCTTAAAAGTTTCTTTTCCGAATCCATTCAGAATGACCAGGGTGAAGAAATTTCGACTCGTGAAATAAAAAAGATCCTTTCCGACTGCGTTGCGGCCGAGGATAAAAACAAACCGGTAACCGACCAGGAACTTACTGAAATCCTGAAAGAGAAAGGATACCCGATCGCCAGGCGTACAGTTGCCAAGTACCGCGAAATGCTCAACATTCCTGTTGCACGTCTGCGTAAGGAAATTTAAAACCTTTGTGAATCCTTGAGGCTCCTTTGTGAAACTTCAGCATCAGCTATTTCACGGAAATCACGAAGCATACACAAAACACACAAAGAATATGACACTATCCGACGAGCATGAACTTTCCGATCCAATTATAACTGGTTCACTACATCCCGGAAATTCAAAACTTACGCAATTCCTTTCCTCCCTGTTTCACCCTTTACTTATACCAACTTATATTACATCAGCACTGATGCTCAGGCAGGATCTTTATAGCATTGTACTTCCTGTTGAACTCAAGCTCTGGTTTATATCGGTTGTTTGTGGTTTCACCTTTGTAATACCTGCATCAAGTGTATTCATATTGCTAAAGTTCCGGGTAATTGAATCGCTGGCTATGGAAGAGCGCAACGAACGCATTATCCCATTACTTCTGGCAAGTGGATCCTACATGGCTTTGTTGTTCTCGATCAAGTCGAACAACATTCCACCCCTTTTCCTGTATGTACTCTATGCTGCAACTTTTGCCCTGCTGGCCGGGCTGCTGATCAACCTCGTTTACCGTATCAGCATGCATACCCTGGGATGGAGCGCTTTGTCGGCCATACTTATTATTGTTTCGATACGCATTGGAATTCCGCTTCTGGGGATGATAATAACCAGTTTGCTTATATCCGGAGTTGTAGGATTTGTAGGGATAAAACAAAACACCCGCCAACAAGCCCGGGTTTATTCGGGTTATGCAGCAGGTGTTATAGTTATTCTATTAGTTTCGCTGTTCGGGTAATCAGAAAGGCTGGAATACCAGGCCAACTGAAAGCGGGAAGATCTGGGGTCCAAGATCTTTGTTGAAAACGGACGAGAGCTGGTAAAACACCGAAGCACCGAACCATTTATAACCGATTACAGCAAAAGGACCGTAATGAAAATTATCCACATTGCTTAGTTTGAGCGATTTCTCGACTACTTGCAATCCACTGCCTTCGAGATCAGTTCCTTTATATTTGGTATGGGCATTCAGGCTCCAGCCAACTTTAAATCCTAATGTTCCGTGTACCTTATTGCTTGCTTTATACTGGAATCCGAAAGGAACATCAACATATGTAATTGACAGTTTACTCTTTTTAACGTCAATTTTATTCGGGGCATTATAAAAATAGGAGACATTCTGCAATTTAGTGTCATCGATCAGGGGCACACCATAGGCGTTGTATTTCCCAACACCCAATAAAGCCTGGTTGTAAAAATTGTGTGCTCCAATACCGCCTCCGATAAAAAAGGAAAGGTGTCCTTTTTTATCCATTGGGAATGTATAATGGATAAACACATCAACTCCCTGGTTTATAACCCTTGGGTGTATCGAATCGGGAACTTTCATCCAGAAATCGTTGTAAACTCCGAAACCAAGGCTCATACGCTTGCGGATTGATTCGGCTGATGGTTTCTGCGCATAGGATGCAGCAGTCAATGCCAAAAGAGTGATAAGTAAAAACAGTTTCCGTTTCATTGAATAAAATTTTTCGATAGCAAAGATAAAGCAAAAACCGGTTTATCGGCCCCGGTTCGGTACGTGAATGTTAAGAAATGCAAATATGATCCGATATTTTGAGGATTATGACCGGTATAAGGCCAGGTTTTACAATTCGGCAATCCTTTTCCGGTTATACCGATCGAAAAATGATGCTTAACTGTACTTTCCTGCCGACGGCTTACTTTTGCTGGTTTGCTGGTTGAACCGGGCCATCAGCCTTTTTCTCTTGCGGAACAGCCTGGTTAATTGCAGGTGCAGCTTTTTGTTCCTCAACAGTAGCGTCTCTTTTCGAATGGAGGACAAAATTAATTCCTTCGATAATATCGCCGTCTTCGGTTGATTTAACATTGAATTCCCTGCACGCAGGATATGCAATCAGATCCAGGTTATTCAGCTGTACTGAATCCACACATGCCACATAATCGCCGGGTGCAAGTCCCATATAGTAAATATACCCACCCGACTCGGAGAGGATCTGGGTAACAGGCTCTGTACTGTTATTCCGGTAAATATTAACCAGTATCCTGCCTATTCCATGTTTACCCTGGCCATCCTCCATGTATGCCGTTCCGCTGGCTTCGCCTACTGCAATAACAGGTACATCAACATGCTTAAACTGGTTGGGATCGATAAGAACCTGGTATTTTTTGTTTTTGAACCGCCAGGATATGTTTTCGAGATTATTGTCGCTAAATTCAAGATTATAAGTGATAAAGGCATTAAGGTCAGGGATACGGATTACGGTATCTCTTTCGTCATAAACCGGGCTGCCTCCGCTTACCCTGACATTTGTTACCATAACCCTGTGTTCTCCTTTATCATATTTGCCGTTCTGGTTTACATCCAGGAAAGGGTAAAGGATTATTCCGCCTCTGCCCATCGAGGTAGTATTGCTCACTTTTGTATACTTGTCGCCGCCGAATGCAACGCTACCCTGAGCGCCTTCAGAACTGAGTACTTTGCCTTTACTTTGTGATACCGAAGCATTGGTACGGGCAAATGGAAGGTCGTATTTAAAGTTTACACTTACATAGTGGTCCTTTACAGGAATGTATTTTTCATACGAAACAGAAACCATTCCCCGTGGAATTCTTTTCTCAATTTCAGCCCTGCAAGTCATAAACTTATTCTGACTTACATTGTAACGGATCGAAGGGCGAAATGAAACTCCTTTACTCATGCGGAATGAAAGAGCCAGATCCGTATTGATTTCAGGTGTTCTCTGACCGATCCAGTTAAGCTGCGTTGTAGAATTTGCGCTGAATTGTTTATAATAAAACGAAAACATCAGGTTGCCCTGGTTGAATTTAAACTCATCATAAACCATCTGGGTGTAATCGATTTTCGCAAAACCACTAACCCTGTGGTATTTCCAGGGTAGCGATAACCGTAATTTCCGCTCTTCGGGCGCATTAAAGATTGTGGCAGTCTGACCTGCGACATATTTAACGTAATCAAGCTCAAGCGATGCACTTTTCCCAAAATAATAACTCAGCAAACCCCTGGTTTTTACTCCGTAATCGTATTCAGCATTGATTGTAAGTTTGCTGAAAGGCTGAAAACTTGCCTTGGCAAATGGTATCGAAGGTCCCGATATGATGGATGACAAATATTCCACTCCACCACCCACTGTTAATTTACGGCTCAGGCCATAATTGAATTCAGCCCTTCCGAACAGGCTGTGGCTGCTATCCTGGAGTACTCCTGCGGATAAACCATATTCGAATTCGCCGGCCGGCATAAAGGAATAGGGAACATTCATTGTTCGTTCCTCGGTACGTTCTTCGCCCATTGGACCGTAGAATTTCAATTTTAAGGTTGTATACCCGTACACGATCGGAACTTTGAACATATAATTCCCGGAAGCATCTGCTTTTGTATAATCAACCAATACGTTGTTGATATAAAGTTCAACTGTCCAGTTGGGTTCGGTATGGTCG
>CAISRK010000235.1 GCA_903887815.1 uncultured Bacteroidales bacterium
CAACTTTAGTAACTCTTGATATAAGGCTTTTTCTTCCATTTACCTTTTTTGATGCTAAGGTAGAATTTAACTCCAGCACATCAAAATAATATCTTGCCGAATTTATAAGGAAGAAAAATATTTTTCTGTTTTGAGAATATTTCAAAAATAGTCTTACCTTTGCACCCCTGAAAATCATTGAATTAATCACTTAACCGAAAGGAAGTCTATCCATTATGATCATTGTTCCTGTAAAAGAAGGCGAAAGCATTGACCGCTCGCTGAAGAAACTGAAACGTAAATTCGAAAAAACCGGTGTTGTAAAAGAACTGCGCAACCGCCAGAAGTTTACAAAACCCTCAATCGTACGTCGCGAAGAAATCCGCCACGCTATTTATATCCAACAGCTTCAGCAGCAGCAGGAATTGTAATCACCCGGAAATATTTTCCGGAAAGCGGGAAGTAATATTTGTTTTTCTCATACTATTGTTGTACTTTTAACGTTAGTTAAGTACAAAGTTTGAGGGGCAAAGGTTACTTCCTGTTTTATTTTGACGGATGCTGAAGGAAAAATACATAGACTACCTGCGATACGAAAAGCGTTACTCGGCGCACACTATTCTTGCATATCAATCCGATCTGGATGATTTTTCAGATTTCTTACAAGTACAATATCAAACTTCCGATCTGCTGCTTGCCGATCACATGCTGATCCGTTCATGGCTTATTTCCCTCTTCGATCGTAAAATTTCCGCAAGGTCGGTAAACCGGAAACTTTCAACACTAAAATCATTTTACAGGTATTGCCTTAAGCACGGACTGCTTAAAGCTAACCCTATGTTGAAGGTGGTGGCACCGCGAACTTCGAAACCCTTACCTGTTTTTCTTACCCATGATAATCTTCATGCCCTTCTGCATGATGTCGGATTCGGGGCAGGATATGAAGGCTGCCGCGACAAAATGATAATTACCTTATTATATGCTACCGGTATACGGCGGGCAGAATTGATTTCGATAAACATTGCCGATATTAATCTTGATAAAGGACTGCTTAAAGTAACTGGAAAGAGGAACAAACAAAGGATAGTACCCATAGGTCCGGCTGTGGTTGATTCGGTAAATGAATACTTATTAATAAGGGCCGGGTTTTTGAATAAGAATTTACAATGGGTTGAAAACAATACACAAGCACTCTTTGTCACTTCCAAAGGATTGCCTGCCTATCCCAGGATGATCCATAATATTGTACACAAGTACCTGTCGTTGGTTGCATCCAACAGCAAACTCAGCCCGCATGTTTTGCGGCACACGTTTGGTACCCATATGCTCGACGACGGGGCTGACCTGAATGCAATCAAGGAGATACTCGGTCATTCGAGCCTTGCAGCAACCCAGGTATATACGCATAATACCATCGAAAAGCTTAAAACAATCTACAAACAGGCCCACCCAAGGGCGTAAACAAAAAGGAGGACTCATGAAAGTAAACATCAATTCAGTGCATTTTAAAACCGACAAGAAGTTGGATTCTTTTATTACAGAGAAAGTTGAGAAGCTTTCGGATTTGTACGATGGAATAATCGGTAGCGAAGTGACATTAAGAGTAAACAACAGTGAAGACCAAGAGAATAAGATAGCAGAAATCCGATTATTGGTGCCGGGAAACGATCTTTTTGCCAGGAAACAGAGCAAATCATTCGAAGAAGCCACTGATATCGCGGTTGATGCACTTCGTAAGCAATTAAGCAAGCATAAGGAAAAACAAAGAGGCGAATAAAAATAAATAAAAATATTTTCATCACTTGTTTGGTAATTCAAATTAAGTGCGTACATTTGCAGTCCTTTTCAAAAAGGACTGCTTTTTTGTTAAAGGAGCCTGTTGCAAAGTGCTGATAATTAGGAAGATTTGAGTTACATTAACACAAAAAGCCCGCTTTTGAAGCCTTTTTCCAGAGTTTTTAAAAGG
>CAISRK010000236.1 GCA_903887815.1 uncultured Bacteroidales bacterium
CAAATTTAATTTTCCTTATTGTCATCAGGGTCTTGTTTCCTCCCCTTTCACCCTGTCTCCCCTTTCGCCCCATTGCCACTCGCCTGCTACCCCAGAACCTAGAACCCAACCCCAAATCCCATTGAAAATATACATCAAGTACATGGTAAGCAACCGCTGCAAAATGCTGGTGCGCGAAGAGTTGAAAAAACTCGGCCTCCACTTCATTGTCGACATGGGGGAAGCTGATATTATGGAAGATATTACGGCTGAGCAACGGGAACAGATCAAAGCCGCCTTGCTCGAATCAGGACTGGAACTGATGGACGACCGGAGAGCCGTCCTGATCGAAAAAATAAAAGCCGTAATCATCGAAATGGTCCATTTTACCGAAGAACAGCCAAAAGTTAATTTTTCGGACTACCTGAGCCAGAAACTCAAACACGATTATACCTATATGGCGAACCTGTTCTCCGAAGTACAGGGAACCACCATTGAGCAATTCATGATTTCGCACAAGATCGAACGCGTTAAGGAACTGCTCATCTATGATGAGGTTAACCTTACCGAAATTGCCTGGATGATGCATTACAGCAGTGTTGCGCATTTATCAAACCAGTTTAAAAAAGTCACAGGCCTAACTCCTTCCCACTTCAAACAACTTAAAGTGAAACGACGCAGCCCGATTGAAGATATCGGAAATACAGAAAACTTAAATTAATTCAGTGTTAAAGGCAATGATGAGAAATCTTACCCTTATTGATTCTGAACAAGTTTAAATACCGAAAATCTTACTTTCCTAAAACGATTAAGAATCCTCACATTAACCTTAACTACAGCATGAAATTTCTGGTCGAAAAAAAAATATCGCTTATCCTGTTCTTTGCCGCCATCATACTGGTATCAGTCGTGGTGATGTTTTATTACAATACCCGGAAAGTAAAATTAACCAGTGATCTTGTAGAGCATACGCAGGAAGTGATTGGAAAAAGCAATAACATTCTCCTCGATGTAATAAATATGGAAACCGGGTTGAGGGGTTATATTTTATCGAATAACGAAATCTTTTTAGTACCCTACAAAATTGCTTATAAATCGATAAATCCCGATATCGAAGAACTGTCTGTTTTGTGCAGGGATAACCAGGCTCAGCAATTACGGATTGATTCTTTGAAAAAAGCTGTCGAAATAAGGCTGGCCTTTACTGAACAGGTCAATAACGCATTGATGACCAATGATGGTTATGGTGAATTGGAAAAAATTGAAACTATCGAACAAGGTAAAATTCTTTCCGATAAAATCAGAGTTATTATTGCAGGAATAAATTCCGAAGAGTTTAAATTGCTTGAACAAACAAGAATGGAAAATGCAAAGAGCAATGATTATTCTAAATTAATCTTACTCTTGCTCCTTATTTTTATCTGTGTCATATTCGGGCTGGTTTTTGTAATCTTAAAAAGCCAAAGGCAAAGAAATAAAGAGTTGGAAGCTCATACTGCTTCACAGCAATTGCTCTCAAATTATTCACTTAGTCTCCTGGAAGCGAGCCTTGACCCATTAGTTACAATCAATACCGATGGTAAGATCACCGATATGAATGAAGCCCTGGTGAATATCACTGGGTTAACCCGGGCCGAACTTAAAGGCACCGATTTCTTTACCTATTTTACCGAACCTCATAAAGCGCTTGAAGTTTACCTTGAAGTATTCGAAAAATTATCGGTTGCCGATAAGCCCCTCACTGTCCGGCATAAGGAAGGGAAACTTACCGATGTTTCATTTAATGGTTCGGTTTATAAAGATGTCGAAGGTAATGTATTGGGAATAGTAATTGTTGCCAGGGATATAGCAGAACAAAAATTAGCTATGGAGTTGCGAAATGCCAATAAAGAACTCGCATTTCAGAATGAAGAAAAAGAAAAACGTGCCCTGGAACTCAGTATTGCCAATACTGAACTGGTATTTCAAAACGAAGAGAAAGAAAAAAGAGCGGCCGAATTAAGCATTGCGAACAAAGAACTGGCTTATCAAAACGATGAAAAAGCAAAACGCGTCGCAGAACTTATTATAGCTGATAAAGAACTTGTTTTTCAAATCAGGGAAAAAGAAAAACAGGAAATGGTAAATATTGAATTAGAAGCAATTACCAATTCCTTGAAATTAGCATCCCAGTATTCTCTGAGCCTCATTGAAGCCAGCCGTGACCCGTTGTTTACTATAAACCCCCAGGGTAAAATCACCGATCTGAATGAGGCAACTGTCATTGTAACCGGCATTGCCCGCGAGAAACTTATCGGAACTGATTTTTTTGATTATTTCACCAATCCGGATATGGCCCGCGATGCATACCAGCAGGTATTTGTCAAAGGCTTTATTGTCGATTTCCCGCTCACTATTACAGATGGAGAACTCACTGATGTTTTGTGTAACGGATCGGTTTATAAGGACGACAAGGGGAATGTACTTGGTGTGGTGATAGTAGCCCGGGACATTACCGAGCAGAAACGTATCGCGACCGAATTAACCGAAGCCATTGTGTTTGCCGAATTGGCAGTGGGGATAGCCGAAGAGGCAAAACTGAAAGCCGAAAGTGCCACTCTTGTTGCCGAAACGGCAGTGAAAGCCAAACAACAGTTCCTGTCGAACATGAGCCACGAAATCCGTACACCAATGAACGCGATTATCGGGTTTACAAAAGTGCTTTTAAAAACGGAAACATCGGTAAAGCAAAAAGAATACCTCCAGGCCATAAAAATGAGCGGCGATGCATTAATTGTGCTTATTAACGATATACTCGACCTGGCCAAAGTGGATGCCGGGAAAATGGTATTTGAACAAACACCGTTCAAAATGGCAATATCTATTTCAGCCATGCTACACCTGTTTGAACCAAAGATCAGGGAGAAGAATATTGAACTGGTAAAAGAATACGATCCCGGAATTCCTGAGGTCCTGGTAGGCGACTCGGTGCGTTTACACCAGATTATCTTAAACCTGGTGAGTAATGCTGTGAAGTTTACACACAAAGGACGTATAAAGGTTAGCGTGAGCTTGCTGAAAGAAGATGATCTCAAAGCAACTATCAGGTTCTTGGTTAAAGATACAGGAATTGGGATAGCAGCGAATAAACTGTCAAAGATTTTCGAAAACTTCCAGCAGGCTTCTAATGGCACTTCCAGGTTATACGGTGGAACCGGATTAGGTCTTGCCATTGTCAAGCAACTGGTCGAAGCCCAGGAAGGAACCATAAGTGTGGAAAGTGAAATTAACGAGGGTTCCACATTCGGTTTTGTGATGGATTTTTTGAAAACAAAGGCAAATCCTGAAGCCGAAGATGCGCTCGTGGAACTGGATTCGGAAGTTAAAAACATTAAAGTCCTGGTTGTTGAGGATATTGCTCTTAATCAATTGCTTATGCGCAC
This sequence comes from uncultured Bacteroidales bacterium, assembly GCA_903887815.1. GTDB lineage: Bacteria > Bacteroidota > Bacteroidia > Bacteroidales > UBA4417 > UBA4417. The sequence goes on from CAISRK010000236.1 coordinate 3,402, forward strand.
ACTCCTCGATGAATTCGAGTTCCATTGCGATATAGCCGCCAACGGGAAAATAGCCATTGAGAAACTGCAGTTCAACACATACGACATTATATTAATGGACCTGCAGATGCCTGAAATGAACGGGTTCGAGGCTACTGAATATATACGCAACACTTTAAAATCCTCCATTCCTATTATTGCTTTAACAGC
>CAISRK010000237.1 GCA_903887815.1 uncultured Bacteroidales bacterium
GGCAACCCCTACAAACCTGCCTTCGGCATGGAATATGGGCGAAAAGCTGGCAGTGATCACCTTCGACAAGCCATCGGGTGAAGTAACCGGCAACCGCCTGTGGGTAGCCGGTAACGAGTACACCGAGGCTTCGAACGGCGCATACTATGTTTCCAACCTGGGAACCGATATTACCGGCAACATTACAACACCTTTTGTTGGTACTACCAATCCAGAACCTGTAACATCAGTTGCACTGTATCCTAACCCGTTGTATGCCGGATCGCCGCTTTACGCTAAAATCAGCACTACACGCAGCGAAACCCTCGATCTCGAAATCTGGGATATGAAGGGTACCCTTGTGAAAAAGGATAAATTACAAACCAATTCCGGTACGATGAGTTATAAGATCGATGTAACGGGATTTAACCAGGGAGTTTATCTTATCAAGCTTCACGGCGGGAAAGTATTTTATGCCGATCGGTTTATTATCAATTAACTTAAACTGGCCTATCTGCCCTTCCTGCAAAGGGAGGGCAGATTTTTTTTACCCTCCGCTCATGCACATATTGCCTTCTGATATGTGAGGCAACGCTTTAGTTTAATTATAAGTAAAGCATATTTTTCGAGAACGACAATTTATTACGAACAGTGGAAAAGCGTTGCCTGAACTATGTATATCAGGTTTAAACCCAAATTACGCATTAAAAGTACAAATTGAATTCTTAAACCTTCTGTAAGCCTTACTATACAATGATTGCAGTGCTTTAATTTTGAGAGAATGTCTAATGCTACGCATTAGAAAAAACTGCAATTAAAATACTATTAACCAGTTAATTACACACAATTATTTTCCTATTGCGTAATCTAGGTTAAAATGAAATGCAGTAAGAAGCACGGATAACAAATCCGTTCCAGCGGCGCTATGGCGAAGGGCAATACAGAAGCTGCAAAATTAAGAATCGAAACTACCTGGCCCCTTAAGGGAAACTGGAATCTGGAACCTTTGAACTCTTGAACCCTGAAAATAATAAATATCGATTAACCCTGCCTGCCAGTTTCGCACAGGTAAACAGCAGGCAGAAATAATAATTTTCAAAGTAACCGAAAACGCATCAACCTATCAACTTATCAACCTATCAACCCGTCAACCCCATTATCCATTGTCAACTGTCAATTGTCCATCAACCTATCAACCACATTGTCCATTGTCAATTGTCAACTGCCAACTGTCCATCAACCTATCAACCTTTCAACCCATCAACCCAATCAATTGTCCATTTTCCACTGTCAATTATCAATCAACCCCAATGTCAATCAACCCTGAAAATCCCCTATTGCATCAGGACATCCAGCAGGCATGAATTTACCCTATTTACATATCGATACGCAATATATATTTAGACCCATTCTTAAATTTAATATTTTGATAATGAGATTTTTATGAAATCAGAAAGCAGAAATTCCTGGCTACTGAAGGCTCAATGATGAAATGTTTTTTTGAAAATTGTATTACCTTTACATAAGTTTTGGATACAGTATAAAACACACTCAATTATAGAATGCAACTTCTTTATCTTGGTTAACTCAAAGGATTAACTGGTTCTTGTTGGCCTATTTTTTACTCTTATTTTACTTCGGCAGGGCATCGATGTTGGTAATTTGACTCTTAATTTACTTGCCTGTTAATCCTGCACTACCCTATCAACCTCAGGGGAGATAGTACCTGGAATAATTTGCGTTAAAAACCACAGCTCAGGTAATTAAAGGATTATTCATCTTTCAAAAATTATTTAACATGAAACACATTTCAATTCATGCACGGTGCATGGTTGTTCTAGTGCTCTTTGCATTTGCCTGTACCAAAGAAAAAACCGAATTAACTACACCGGGTAATCCGGTAAACGACGAACAATTGGTAAACCAGGTACACTGGTTTATGGATGGGGCGAAAGCGGTGAAAGAAGGAAAGTATTTGAAAACGGGTGAAAAGATGCTGCTCGACAGTGCCCTCTATTATATTGGTGCAACATTGAACTACAAGTATTGCTATCAAGCATACAATTATAAAAGTCGGAAATTTGATATAGTATATATTACTATACCTATACTGGCCAACCAAGGGAAAGCATTAATTGTAGACGCATTATGTGGTTATAACGAGGCAGTTCAGAAATTAAAATCGAATTACACTCTAATTGCTTCATCGCAAAAAAAATTATTGGCATGTATGGTTTCTAATGCCGGCTTCACAACTAATATCGATAGCTTACGCATTAAAATAATTTCTCTTACAGGGGTAGATGTGTTACCAAATATAGATGATCAGCCTGCCTGGCCTTCGTTTTGGTACCAGCAATTCTCCTTCCAATGCAACGGCAATGCCAATGTTGGAGCACCTGAAGTACTCAGGCATAACATTATCGCACTCAATATACCTCCTAATTGCAGGGTTTGGTTTCCAACAGGATTTGATATTAAACATTATTATGACCCGACTGCATACCCTGATCCATATAATGGACCGATAGACAATTTCTGCGATTATAAAATTTACTACGCAAACTCAGCAGTATCTGCCCTGACCGACGAGGTAAAATGTATTGATACCCAACCATTTGTAACATATGGTAGCGAAATCAGTTATTATTCCAACGGTATTAACGAAATAGTTGGAGAATATCTCGATAGTGAAAATAAAGATTTTAAGGACATCTGGATTACTGATTTTGACATACCAATCCCAAATACTTATTATAATCAAATTGGTCATTGGATTGAGTTAGATTATGGTGATGGGTATTGGGATTGCTGGGGAACAACATATCCATGTGATTTATAGGATCAAAAGATGAACAGCCTTGCTAAGAAAATAATTTCTGTATGTGTGATTTGTCACGTAAGTATATGCTTACCGGCGCAAACCTCGTTCAATGTGCTTTTCAAAAATCCTGCACAGGAAGGGATTGGTGATATTTGCGAGCTTCATGACGGAAGTATAATTGGTGTTGGTGGTTTTGGTTCTACGTTTTTTGGATCAATACCCTCGCAACGAGGCAAAATATGGAAAGTTTTCCCCAGTGGCGATACACTCACCAGGGTGTATAGTTTTGCCGATACTGCTTTTAATTTTGGCTATGTTTATGAAAAACCAAGTGGTGAATTAATTGTATTCGGAAGTTACATTGCCCCCCCAAACTTTATCACCGACCGGATTTTAATAGCTGAACTGAATCATAACCTGGATATTGAATATTATAAAACAATTGTACTCAGGAATAGTACTCAAATTTCGCTACATCAGGTCAAGAAATATTGTAACAATTATTATATGCTGGGAGCTGTTACTTTGGACGATGGATTGAACAGAAATTTCATCCTTAAATTGAATGAAAATCTTGACACCATTTCATCAGCTATTTATCCAACTCCTGTTACCCCTATGTGTTCCTTTGACGACTGTAATTTTAAAAAGGGCCGCATTTATACTTATTTAAATCGCGCCCCTACAACAGTTGCATCGGATGGGGATATGTATGTGTACGATACAAATTTGAACTTCCTGTATTCTAAAAACTACCCTTATAAAATAAATTATGCTACGGGTTGTGTGGAAGTGCTATATAATAGTCAACTAACTGCGAAATGGATAAGCGATAGCACATTTATTGTTGGTTGCAGTCACGATCGCCATTGTACGGTTACAGGATACCATGAACGCGATATAGGCCTTTCAGAATTGGATACTACCATGACAGTTAAACCAGTCCATTTCTTTGGTACTGCTGATTCCATCAATTATGCTTCATTTCTCGATGGGTCAATTGACTTTAATTCGCCCGACAGCATCCTCTTTGCCGGTACCAGGAATATGATAATCGATTTTCTTCCTCATGCTCATTCTTTCATTATGGCCGGTATGACGGATAGGAACCTCAACCCCAGGTATATCCATTACTATGGAGGAGATGCCTATTATTTAACTCATGTAATGAAAAGGGCACGGGATGGAGGTTTCATTATTGCAGCCTCTCGTTACGATTATTTGACACAAAACAACGAATTCGATGTTCTCCTTTTAAAACTGAATCCACAGGGAGTAATAACCACTCTCGACGAGCCATATAAAATTCCACATAATGGCTTCATACTTTTCCCGAACCCTGCAGATGACAGATTAACACTTGATCTGGAAGCTCAACAAGGTGAATTAGTTATTTATGATTTATCAGGTAGAGTAGCCATTCAAAAACATGTTAGCGAAGGCAAGAATCATATTAATATTAGCTGGCTTTCATCGGGAACCTACATTTGTGAAGTAGTTACCAATCAGAAACTTAAACTCATTCAACGATTTCAAAAATTTTAGATTAGCGTTATGAAAACACTATCTCTAACACTTTTACTAATTATTGGTGCAGGATTACTCACCTCGATATATGGTCAGGGCTGTGTATCGTGCAATGGTACGATAAATTCAGGTCTTTACTCTACTGCAATTAATTATAATACACAGGCTCTGGGGGAGTATTCATTTGCTGCTGGCAATGGATCGGTAGCCAGGCTTCGGGAATCGGTTGCCATAGGGTTAAATGCCTTCGCTGACGGACGAAAGGCTTTTTCGATAGGCGAAAACTCATACTCTATTGATCAGGGTTACTCTTTTGGTTTATACGCCAAAGCCACCGGCACACAATCTTTTGCATTTGGCCGAGGTGTTGAAAGCGCTGCAGGAGGAGCGATGGTTATTGGAACAGGCATAATTGAGAAACCTTTGGTAAACCGTTATTCCAACTCATTAATGATTGGTTTTAACAGTTCTGTCCCGACTCTGTTTGTGGGTACTTCACCTAACTCGATTAGCTCAGGCAATGTCGGCATCGGCACCTCCTCCCCCCTGGCCAACCTCCATATCCTATCCAATACCGGCGAAAATGCATTGCTTTACCTGCAAACTCCCGGCTTCAAATCCAAAGAATCTGCATCGTTCTTTTTGGGTAACAAGGCTCATGGAATGATTGCCGATGCCGTTTTCGGCCTTGTATTTAAAACCGAAAAAAATTATCTTTTCAACGAAGGTAATGTCGGCATTGGAACAACCTTGCCCCAGGGCAAATTACATGTGGTTGGAAAATCCCTGTTTGATAAAGTTGGGATTGGAACCACCAATCCGCTTACCGACCTGCAGGTGAACGGATCCGTTTCAATCGGTTATGATGCAGCCATGCCTTCGGAATCCCGGTCACTTATTGTGAGCGGAAACGTTGGTATAGGAACATTTACTCCCGCTGCAAAACTTGATGTTGCCGGGAAAGTTAAAGTTCAGAATTTCCAGCTTGCCACCGGATTCAATACCGGGTATGTTCTGGTTTCCGACTACCAGGGCAATGCCTCCTGGGCTGACCCAACAACAGTGAATGCGGGTGCCTGGTTACGAAACGGGAATAACGTATATGTTGGAAGCGACAGGAAAATCGGTATCGGTACAGAAACACCTGCTGAGCAGTTGCAGGTAACCGGGAATATACTCATAGGCGGTGCAATCAAAGGCGGGCATGCCGATTGGCGACCTTTAGCTTTTTATGGCGGCACAAGCGAAAGCGATGGTTCCTATATTTTAATGGGCAACAACAGCACCAGCAGCGATGGTTCCATTAAGATGTTTGCAAAGGGAACGAACAGTAACATAGAATTTAACAATAAAAATATGACCATCCTGGCTCTACGGGCGAATAACGAAATTGTTATGGGTAATCCCGATACTAAGGTGATAATGCGTGTTAACGGCGACATTACGGCCAACCTGGTACGGGTGAATACTCAAAGCTGGTGGGATGAAGTGTTTGATGATACCTACACGCTGCAACCCTTAGCGGAAGTAGAGGCTTACATTGCCCAACACAAACACCTGCCCGGAATCCCATCCGAAGCCGAAGTAAAAGCTAACGGAATAGATATAGCCCAAATAAATGCCTTGCTGCTAAAGAAGATAGAAGAGTTAACTTTGTATGTGATTGAGTTGGAGAAGAAGTTAAATGAAAGGAAAGAAAAGCTAGAGTAAAAATTTCAGTTTACACTTAATTAAAGTGTTTGGATAAAGGTTCAATAAAAATTCAACTTTTTTGAAATCATAAAAATATGGCTTTAAAGAGAATAAACTCGACGAAATTGGTTATTCAATATTCTTTTACTCTTGCAAGAAATAGCATTATTCTTTTGTCAATATTAACCTTTCAGTTAACCTACTCACAAAATAATATGCAAGTTAGGCTTAAATTGACGAAGGAATGTAATTCATATAAGGAGGCTCTAAAGGCGTATCCTACCATTCAAGAATTTGACACATTAATCAAAATTTGTGAAAAGGATGTCCAATTCATAGATAATGGAAAGATTCTTAATATTTCAAAAGCATCAATTGAATCGAATATTGAGAAATTAACAAATTCATTCGATGACAAACATATTGAAGGATCAAGTAAAGTGGTTACCTATGATTATAAAGTTTATGGTGGAGTTATCCTAATTATAACAAAATATTATAAATATCTTTTACCCGATGGGGACGTAACTCGACAAATACCATTAGGAGTGTTTACTTATAATACTAGGGGTATATTAGTCGGAAATTTAGATCGCAATTTCAACTTTTTTACTGTATTTGAAAAGGGAAAATCATTTATGGCTACTAGCATAGGAGAGAATTCTTATGACTCGATTTATTTTATCGATGATAAAGGACAACTTATAACTTCGAGATATATCAATTCCTGGTCAAACTTTGAAATTGACATACAAACAAACACATTAAAGGTATGGACAATAGAAGGAGACCTTGCTATATATTCGCC
>CAISRK010000238.1 GCA_903887815.1 uncultured Bacteroidales bacterium
CCAGCACATCAAAATAATATCTTGCCAAAAAAGGGAGTTAAAATAATTATTGACAGGCTTTGTTACAAAGTGTTGATTAATATAGTAAATACAAACTAATAAATATATATTTCAATAATCGACTGCAATATATCAAATAAAGAGTGGTGTTTCTCAAAAACACATCTACAGATCGATATAAGTGTAAAAACAGCACTTACTTCAAATTTTGAAAAATCCCCTTAAAACTGAAAACTATTTTCGGGCAACAACAAACAGGTCGAAACAATTCTCGGTGGTATCCCTGAGAAAAAAGTCAGCAAGTGACACTTTGTTAACCGTTTCTTTATTACCCTTCAGCAATCGTCGCCTGTTCAGGCGGTTCATAATATCATAGGGTATTTGCAGAATCCATCTTGGGAGCCTGTACTGCAATTTAAAAATATCGAAGCGGGTTATCCTATGAACCGATGCCTTGTTCTTTTCGTGGTATTCCAGTACAACAGGACTACCAAAAATGCCTTTCACTTCAACTTTCCTGAAATATTTACCCGCCAATTCAGCCAGTTCAGCTCCGGTGTATTCGCGTATATGCCACGGATTGCGTGTAAGCGACATAGGCCGGTTAGGCGTGGTAATCAGCAATGTACCACCTGGTTTCAATACACGGTGTATTTCGCTGATGAATGTGTTGTCATCTTTAATGTGTTCAATAACCTGGAAAGTAACCGCAAAATCGTAACTGTTATCTTCAATCCCGATTAACGAAGGCAGCATCTGCTGGCGGAATTCAACATTGTTATGGCCAAGTGTTTCGGTTTCGAATTTATCAACCGCCATATAACTCTTAGCCAGTGGGGCAAGCATCTGTAAACCATAGCCTTCACCGCTTCCCAGTTCAATAATATCGCCTTTTACCATTTCCGAAGCTGCTATGTAAGCATAAAGGCACCTGTTATAAATTACCTGTTCGGAGGGATCGTGTCCTGAACTGCGCTCTGCTGTCTGCATAAATCAATAGCTGTATTTGAAGCGGCAAAGATAGTGGAAATGAGGCTTTGAGTTACCGGAATTCTGGCTTTCAGATTCAAAATCAGGATTTTTTTCCTAAAAAAAACAAACAAAATTCTCTGGTTTAAGTTTTGAATGCATTAGTTTCGTATTTTTGCCGAACAATTGAAACCCATGATCAACTTTACACATACTCCTTCTAACAATTGGTGGCGCCGATGGCTAATGCACATTGTAGCGTAATCCCGGGTATGTAATAAATATATGACACTCAACTTAAGGGCACATCGTTACGATGTGCCTTTTTCGTTTTCAATCCTTTCATTTATTTTCCTTAAAACTTAATTGTCATGAAAAACTACACCCGGAATATAGTATTACAACCTAACGAAATGCCTGATAAATGGTATAATATAGCAGCTGACCTTGGCGGGAAAATGCTGCCCCCGCTTCATCCTGGAACTCTCAAACCTCTTGATGGCGCTTCTATGAGCGTCCTTTTCCCCGACGAACTTATCCGCCAGGAAATGTCGGGCGAGCGTTTTATAAGCATCCCTGATGAAGTCCGCGATTTGTATGCCATGTTCCGACCTTCGCCCCTTTACAGGGCCGTGAATCTCGAAAAAATGCTGGGTACGCCTGCAAAAATCTATTATAAATACGAAGGAGTTAGTCCGTCGGGATCCCATAAAACCAATACCGCTATTGCACAGGCCTATTACAATAAAATTGAAGGTGTTAAAAAAATTGCTACCGAAACCGGTGCCGGCCAATGGGGAAGTGCGCTAAGTTTTGCCTGCAACCATTTCGGTATCGACCTTCAGGTATTTATGGTAAAAGTAAGCTACGAACAGAAACCTTACCGCAAAATGCTTATGAACCTATGGAATGGAAAGGTGGAAGCTTCACCCAGCAATACTACTCAGGCTGGCAGGAATATTCTTGCCCAGCATCCTGACAGTCCCGGAAGCCTTGGCATAGCCATCAGCGAGGCTATTGAACTGGCAGTAAGTGATCCTGCAACTAAATATTCTCTTGGCAGCGTGCTTAACCATGTATTGCTTCATCAAACCATTATTGGTCTTGAAGCCGAAAAACAATTTGAAAAAGCAGGCGACTATCCTGATGTAGTTATAGGCTGTTTCGGCGGAGGCTCCAATTTTGCAGGAATTTCGTTTCCATTTGTAAGGCATAACCTGGATGGAAAAACCAAGACCCGTTTTATTGCCGTTGAACCCACATCCTGCCCGAAACTCACCAAAGGATCGTTCCGGTACGATTTCGGTGATGTTGCCGGTATGACTCCACTCCTGCCCATGCATACTTTAGGCCACGACTTTATTCCGCCGGGAATCCATGCCGGTGGACTTCGTTACCACGGAGCGGCACCTTTAGTAAGCGCTTTGGTTAACGAGGGAATTGTTGAAGCCCAGGCCATCGACCAGCTTGAATGTTTCGAGGCAGGCCTGAAGTTTGCACAGGCCGAAGGCATTCTTCCTGCACCTGAAACAGCGCATGCCATTGCTGCTACCATACGCGAAGCCCTTAAAGCCAAAGCTGAAAACTCGCCGCGTACCATACTTTTCAACCTGAGCGGGCATGGCTATTTCGATATGTATGCTTACCAACTTTACCTCGACAATAAGTTAACCAACTTTATTTTTGATGATAAAATGCTCGAAGGTATTGAAGGCAAAACGCACCCGGTGGAACTGGCATTTAGATAAACCAGAATAGCTGACAAAAAAATCGCACCCTGTTATCAGCAGGGTGCGTTTTTTTTTGAGATTTATAACCCCAAACTATGTTGTTAATTTTGAAGAACTTTATTAACAAGATCGGCAGCTTCCTGCAAAGAGGTTGCCGAAAATACAGCAAGTCCAGAAGTATTGATCAATTCCTTGGCTTCTTCCGCGTTGGTGCCTTGCAGCCTTACGATAATAGGAATAGGAATATTTCCAATATTCTTATACGCATCCACAATTCCCTGGGCTACACGGTCGCAGCGTACAATACCTCCGAAAATATTAACCAGTATAGCTTTCACAGCCGGGTCTTTCAGGATAATACGGAAAGCCCGTTCTACGCGTTCGGCATTGGCTGTACCACCCACATCAAGGAAGTTGGCCGGGTCGCCGCCGCATTGTTTGATAATATCCATGGTAGCCATTGCAAGTCCGGCACCATTCACCATGCAACCCACGTTACCATTAAGTTTTACATAATTCAGGTTATATTTTCCGGCTTCCACTTCGGCAGGATCTTCTTCATGAATATCGCGCATCGCAACATAATCCGGATGGCGGTATAATGCATTCCCGTCGAGGCGCATTTTGCAATCGACAGCAAGTATGCGGTCGTCACTGGTTTTCAGTACTGGGTTTATTTCAAGCATGGCACAATCGGCGCCCATATAGGCATCGTAAATGCCTCTCACGAATTTTACCATGTTTTTGTGTGCTTCGCCCGAAAGTCCGAGATTAAAAGCAACATTGCGGCACTGGAAGGCCTGGAGACCAACCTTGCGATCGATGTTTTCAAGAAAAATTTTATCCGGTTTATGCTCGGCAACTTCTTCAATATCCATACCGCCTTCGGGTGAATACATGATCATAGCTTTGCCTTCCTGGCGATTAAGAAGCATACTCAGGTAGAATTCTTTTGTTTCGGATGATCCAGGGTAATAAACATCTTCCTGTATCAGCACTTTGCGAACCAGTTTGCCCTGGGCCCCGGTTTGGGGAGTAATCAGGTTCATCCCTAGTATGTTGGTAGCCTTTTCACGGGCATCATCGAGCGATTTGGCAAGTTTAACCCCGCCTCCTTTTCCACGTCCGCCTGCATGGATCTGGGCTTTTACAACACAAAACTGCGATCCGCTTTGTTTTTGGATTTCTTTGGCTGCATCAACTGCCTGTTCGACAGTTTCGGCCATTATACCCCTTGGAACCGGTACCCCGAAACTGCTTAATATCTGCTTGGCCTGGTATTCGTGAAGATTCATTTTAGAAAAATTAAATTTATGTAACCTGTTATTTCAATTTTAACATCACCATCCTTATCGAGGTTCTTTTACCTTACTTGCAGTACAATCATCTGTATAAGAATAACTTGCAGGATTTTCAAACATAAGGACCGCAATATAGTTTCAAAAAAGTTTCCGTTGATTACTGCTCCGCTAAAATAAATATTTTTATCACA
>CAISRK010000239.1 GCA_903887815.1 uncultured Bacteroidales bacterium
CTTCCTGTTTAAAATCACTAAACCAAAACTTTCGAGGCTGGGCAGTTTCAGGGGTGTGCGCCATGGCTCAGGGCAGGTAATCCAGATTAATTCTGACCTTGGACCTAATATGTTTCTGCTGGTATTTCTGCATGAGCTCGCTCACCTGCTTATAATGAAACAATATGGCCGGAAAGTGAAACCCCATGGACAGGAATGGAAAAATGCATATCGAATTCTTGTTCAACCTTGTTTTGATCAACATATTTTCCCTCCCGAACTTGAGGCAGAACTCAAGAGATATTTTATTAAAACTCCAGCAACCTTTCACCGCGATACACACCTTATTAATAAACTTGCTTCATTCGATGGAGGCATTGAAATCCTTACGCTGAATGATGTTCCGGAAAACACCACTTTTACCCTTACCAATGGCCGGCAGTTCGTGAAACTCGAAAAGCTCCGGACAAGGTATAAATGCTATTGTCCTGCAACCAAAAAATATTTCCTTGTCTCAAAGTCGGCACAGGTGATACTGCCATAGGACTCCAGACTTTTTATGAATTGCGGATAGCACTTTTCGGATTTTGATACTCAATCCCCGGCCTCCGACATCTAACATCCGACATCCGACATCCGACATTAATCCGGGGCCTCCATTCGATAAAATATCCTATAATTGCTGCGATTTTTCCTCCATCTGTTTCTTATGAAAGCGGAATTAGTACATTTGCAAAAAATGAACCTCAATTTGTTGTTATATAAATCGTTATAACTCAACGTACCTGATGAATAAAAACTATTTCTGTATTATAATGGCAGGCGGAGTCGGGGCACGATTCTGGCCTCTCAGCCGTAATTCGCGGCCCAAACAGTTTATCGATATCCTGGGAACTGGGGAAACATTGATTCAACAAACCTTCCGAAGGCTCACAACCATTTGTCCGCCGGAGAATATTTTCGTAGTTACTCATCAGCATTACTTCGACCAGGTTGTAGGTCAATTGCCTTCAATCCTGCCCGAACATGTGCTTTGCGAACCTATGCGCCGCAATACAGCTCCTTGCATTGCATACGCAACTCATAAGATTAAAAAGATTAACCCGGAAGCTTCAATTGTGGTTGCACCTTCCGATCATATCATTCTGAAAGAAGCAGAATTTACCCAGACGCTGCTGTGTGCCCTCAAAGCTGCATCGACAAGCAACTGGCTTATCACCCTGGGGATTACACCAAGCCGCCCCGATACAGGATATGGCTATATACAGTTTGATGAAAATCTTGAGGTTTCGTCGGATTGCAGGCTTCGCAAGGTGAAAACGTTTACCGAAAAACCACATCACGAACTTGCAGTTTCTTTCCTTCAGAGTGGCGACTTCCTTTGGAATTCAGGTATTTTTATCTGGTCGCTCAAAAGCATTGTTGATGCATTCGAAAAATACCTGCCTGAAATAAATACACTCTTCAGTGAAGGTTCCGAAATGTATTATACCGAAAATGAAGCTGCATATATAGAAAGTGCTTACACAGTATGTAAAAGCATATCAATCGATTATGGTGTGATGGAAAAAGCCGACAATGTTTTTGTCCTTGCAGCCAATATAGGTTGGAGCGATCTTGGAACCTGGGGCTCCTTATACGAAACCTCATTAAAAGATTCGAACGGGAACGCCACTATAGGGTCAAAACCACTCACTTACAACACGCACAACTGCATTATAAATTTACCTTCCGAAACAGTAGCTGTAATACAAGGAATGGATGATTGCATCATTGTTGAAGATAACGGGATATTACTTATCTGTAAACGGTCTGATGAGCAAAACATTCGCAGTTACGTGGATGCAGTGAGGAACGAAAAGGGTGACCTTTACGTTTAGGATAAATATTTTACCTGTTTATTACAGAAATACTTCTAAAAATAACTAAGAATTCCTCTTTCAATGAAAAAAATTACACTTTCTCTACTGGTTTTCCTTTCGGTGATCTCATTCCAGGTCCGTGCCGACGAAGGAATGTGGCTGCCTTTATTTGTTCAGCGACTCAATTTTGTGGATATGCAGAAAGAAGGCCTGCACCTCACCGCTGAAGAAATATACAGCGTAAATCATTCCAGCCTTAAAGATGCAATTATCCAGTTCGGTGGTGGCTGCACTGGCGAAATCGTATCGCCTAATGGATTGATATTCACGAATCATCATTGCGGTCTTGGGTCAATTCAGTCACAAACTACCAAAGAAAATGATTACCTTACAAATGGTTTCTGGGCATCCCGTTATGAAGAAGAACTCCCTATTCCGGGCCTTACTGCCAAGTTCCTGGTCAATCTCCAGGATGTTACGTCGCAGGTGCTCGAAGGTGTAACTGACGACATGTCGGAAACTCAAAGGACCAGTAAAATAAGGGAAAACTCCAAAAAAGTGGAAGATGGGCTTGTGAAAGGCACCAAACTGGAAGCACGTACAGCTTCATTTTTTAATGGTAACGAGTATTATGTTTTCGTTTATGAAGTATTCAGGGACGTAAGACTCGTGGGTGCACCACCGTCGTCGATTGGTAAATTCGGAGCTGATACCGATAACTGGATGTGGCCCAGGCACACCGGTGATTTTTCTGTATTCCGTGTTTATGCCGCTAAGGACAATACTCCAGCCGAGTATTCGAAAGACAATGTTCCTTACAAACCTAAACACTTCCTTCCTGTCTCCATAAAGGAAAAGAAAATAGGCGATTACGAAATGATTATGGGCTATCCCGGTTCAACCGACCGCTATGCAACTTCTTACACAATAAAATGGTCGCTCGAGAAAAACAATCCTATGGTCGTGAAAATTCGTACTGAAAAGTTGAATATTCTTCGCGAGGATATGGCTGCTGATGCAGGCGTAAAAATAAAATATTATTCAAAATTTGCAGGTTCAGCCAATTACTGGAAGTATTATATTGGCGAAAGCAAAGGTTTGAAAAACCTTAATGTTTATGAAAGAAAAAAAGCACTCGAGGACCAGTTTATCGACTGGATAAATAAAGACTCACAGCGTAGCCTTAAATATGGCGATGCGTTGAAAAATGTCGCTATAGCTTACGAGACTATTGATAAATATGAGCCTGCTGTCCGTTATAACAGAGAAGCTATAAACGGGGGGTGTGAGATAATTTCCTTTTCACGAAACTTCAATAAACTTGCTGATGAACTTGCAAAACCTCAGCCTCTCCAGGCACGGATAACCGAACTCAGCACGCAACTCATTGAAACTTCCAGGCAGTATTTCAAGAACTATAATATGCCTACCGATGTCAAAATGCTTTCCGCGATGCTTAAGCTCTACTACGAAGACGTTCCTAAAGATATGCAGCCGAAATATCTCGAAACTCTACATAAAAAACACAAAGGAAGTTTTGATGCTTATGCTAAATATGTTTTTGATCATACCATGTTAGGGAGCCAATCTTCCGTTGAGCA
>CAISRK010000240.1 GCA_903887815.1 uncultured Bacteroidales bacterium
CCGCTGTGAAGTTCAGATACATTATGAGCCAGCTGAATAGAATAATCTAACTTTACAAAGCATTAAAATTCTCAAAAAACATTTTAACTAAATCTATGAAAACATACATCTGGAGCTTACCGACACGACTATTCCACTGGCTGTTTGTAATTGCAATGGTTGCGGCCTATCTTCTTTCGGAAGAAGAAGAACTGATAAACATTCATTCCTCTGTGGGATACATGGTGGGAATTTTGATTATGTTCCGGATAATATGGGGTTTTGCCGGCCCCAAATATTCAAGGTTCAGCGATTTCCCTATAGGAATTAAACGGATTAAAGAATTTGTTACCGACATAAAAAGCAGCAAAAGCCATTCGCCGGGTCACAACCCGATGGCATCGTTTGTAATGCTGGGAATTATCTTTTTCAGCCTTATGATCGTAATTTCCGGTATTTTATTGCTGGCATCCGAAGGGCAAGGTTTTTTTGCTTTCATCAAACCCGGCGTATCGGAAGATACGCTTAAAGTACTGCACGAAATTGCTGTAAATATTGTTATAGCTCTTGTAATTTTGCATTTGGCGGGCAACCTTGTGGATTATATCTTTAACAAAAAGGCTGGTACTCTGCTGTCGATGTTTACCGGGTATAAAAATATTGATGCCGAAAGTATCCGCCTTACTACATTTCAGAAAGTGATTGCAGGTATTGGTATTATTGCGGCCCTGGCCGCATTTCCTTACTCTGTTCTGAATCAAAAAATTTCAGCCAAAAGCGAAAATACCGAACAGAAAGAACAGAAAAATATTGAGGCTGATGAAGATTAGTTTTAATTGAAAACCGGAAGAAAACATTTATCCCATCCGGTATTCAACCCCGACCGGTTGAGATGCTTTAATCGAAATACAAAGATACTTTTAAACCCCCGCTTATGAAACCACAGGAAATACTTGTACGTTCCTCAGTAAAATTCTGGCAGAAATGGTCTATTGCCGTAAGGATAATGCCTTTGATCATTCTCATTGCCATATTAAAATTCGGTTCTCACTGGTATGGCCTTGAGATCATGGAGTTGAACGCGCTTTTTACAAGCCTGGTTGCAGGTACAATCTTCCTCATCGGATTCCTGATAAGCGGGGTACTCTCCGATTATAAGGAAAGCGAAAAAATCCCCAGTGAACTTGCCGCTTCGGTGAAAACGCTCTTCGACGATACTTACACAATTTATAAAAGTAAGAACTCAGAAACAGCCCTGCTGTTTATCGAATTTCAAAAGTCGTTTGTGAAGTCTCTGGTGGATTGGTTCTACAAGAAAGAAAGAACCAAATCGATGCTGAACAGGATCAGCCAGATGAATGATTTCTTTGTTGAATTTGATAAAGAAGGTATCCAGCCTAATTACATCATAAAACTTAAAAACGAACAAAACATCCTGCGGAAAATGATCATGCGGGTTGATACAATCCGCGACACCGAATTTGTTGGTTCGGCCTACGCCAGTGTTGAAGCTATGGGGTTCCTGGTGGCCCTCGGACTCATACTGCTCAGGATTGAACCTTATTATGTATCCCTTTTTCTAACCCTGATAGTTACATTCCTGATCTTTTATATGTTCCTGCTTATTAAAGATCTCGACAACCCCTTCGATTATGCTGTTCACGGTGAAAAAGGAACCGAAGTTTCGTTAAAACCCATTCATGATCTTGAAGAGGCTCTGAAAGAGTTTGGAGTAAAATAAATCAGTTTCCCATTAGCTATCGATAGAAAGTTGCAAACCTTTTTTTTATAAAAACAAATACCAGTTCTAAGAAAAGAAACTATGAATTTTAAGAATATTCAAACCGAAATTGATGCCAGTTTTCTGTATAAAGTGCTTTCCGAAAACGAAGATGACCCCAATGTTGCGGAAGTGTTTCGTAAGATGAGTGAAATAGAACAGAGCCATGCACTGGCATTTATGAAGAAGGGCAACTTCGATATTTCACTGATGCCTCCTCCTTCGGGGAGGGCCCGGATCTTAAAAACGATTGGGAAAATATTTGGGTACAATTACCTTTTAGGTGTGCTGCTGGATACCGAAAAAAGCATATCTTCCTCTATAATAAGTGCCCGGAAAAAAGGCAGTTCCGCTCCTTCATTGTCAGATACGGCGCATGTTTCAATCCTGACCAATATTCTGAATACTACCCCGAAAGTTTCAGGGGCAAGCCGGGCACGTTTCGAAAAACGGCATCGTTCGGTTGGCGGTAATGCTTTAAGGGCAGCAGTTTTAGGAGGGAATGACGGGCTGGTATCCAATTTCAGCCTCGTAATGGGAATAGCCGGAGCTACAAGTGGCCAACAGGGCGTATTGCTGGCAGGGCTTGCGGGTCTCCTGGCAGGGGCCTTGTCGATGGCTTTGGGCGAATGGATCTCGGTTAAAAGCTCGCAGGAACTTTCCGAAAACCAGATGCAGCTTGAGATGGATGAACTCGAATCGAACCCGGAAGGCGAAGAATTGGAACTGGCTTTAATTTATCAATCCAAAGGAATACCCGAAGAGCAGGCACTGAGAATGGCAAAAGAAATTATTTCGGATAAAGATCATGCACATGCCATCCTGGTAAAAGAAGAACTGGGCATTAATGTTGACGATATGAAAGGATCCGCAATCGAAGCGGCAATAACTTCTTTTATGCTGTTTGCGGTAGGGGCTATAATCCCGGTTATCCCGTTTTTCTTTACTTCAGGAATGAAGGCAATTTTAATAAGCACAATTTCAAGCGCCCTTGGACTATTCCTGATAGGATCGTCCATAACCTTATTTACAGGTAAAAGTGTCTGGTATTCAGGCTTCCGGCAGGTAATTTTCGGGCTGGCTGCCGCCGCCATTACATTTGGAATCGGAAGGTTAATAGGAGTTTCTGTTTCCTGAAAATTTCAGTTTATAAGGCTTTGTTAGCCAAAAAACAAACTTCTTTTCCGTTTTAATGCTGTCCCGGTTATGCTAACCGGGATTTCTTTTGGAACGAAGGTAGTTGATTTGAAGAGCAGCAATTTATTTGTTCTACGAATTCAAAAAAAGCTAATTTCGCGGCCCGATTCTTAAATTCTTGTTAAAATGCAGAAATTGTTTAAACTTATTCTTGTTCCGGATGTCATATCTCCACTTAAATTTACATATGAAGACTTTTAACCGCAAATTCATTTTTATACTGGCTTATTGTTTCACGGTATTGATTGCAGGAGCTCAACCTTCAGGCGGTAAAAGCGGAAGCGGCGGGAATGATCCCAAAGAGGGCTTTGGCATCATAAGCGGCATACTGCACGATGCTGCAAGTAATGAGCATGTGGAATACGGCAGCGTTGTATTGTATCGTGTTTCCGACAGTTCCATGGTTACCGGAGTACTTACCGATACAAAAGGGAAGTTTCAGCTCGAAAAACTTAATGCCGGCAAATATTACATTCGAATCCAATATATCGGGTATGAAAATAAAATACTACCGAACCTGAACATTTCAGCGAAAAATGCAGATATCAAACTTGGTGATGTCTCTATTCAAGCGGGTTCCGCAGCTCTTTCGGGTGTGGTAATCACATCACAGAAAGCCTTGATTACCAACAATCTCGATAAGAAAGTGGTTACAGTTGATAAAAACATGTCGATAGGCGGAGGTACAGCAACGGATGTTATGGAAAATGTGCCTTCGGTTTCGGTAGATGCTGACGGCAATGTGAGTCTGCGTGGAAACCCTAATATCACCCTGCTTATCGACGGGAAACCGTCGAGCCAGACGGGTATTTCGACCAGCGATGTACTGAACCAGATTCCGGCAAATGCGATTGAGAGTGTTGAAGTTATCACCAACCCATCGGTTCGGTATGATCCCGACGGAACTACCGGGATTATAAATATCGTATTAAAAAAGAAAGCACTCCAGGGGTTTAACGGAATAATATCAGGGAATGCCGGTACAGGTGATAAATACAACGGTTCGCTGAACCTGAATTACCGCATGGAGAAATTTAATGTGTTTGTTGGTGCCGACGGCAGGCTCAACCGCCAGATAACCTCTATGGAAAGTACCCGGACGACAAACTTCAGCGATTATACGGAAGTGCTCAGGCAGTCGCAATCGGGATCGATGGATCGTAACATGTACAGCCTCACCGGTGGTCTTGATTATTATTTCGACTCACGCAATACAGCAACCTTGAGTGTGATCAAACGCAATATGTCATTCAACTCCGAGGGCTTAACCCGGAATAGCAATTATAACGACAACGATTCCCTGCTCAGGTATTTTGAACGCGACAATACAGGTACCCGGAGTTTGAACTCATACGACTATACACTTTCCTACAAACACCTTTTCCCGCAGAAAGGCCGGGAATATACTAATGATATCATCTACAGTTTGAATCACATGGAGAATGGGATTGATATCAACCAACAGGATTATCTTGCGCAAGGTTCGGCGCCTGTTGGTGATCCGTTTCTGCAGCAAAACATTGCCAGAAACACGAATAAAGCTTTAACCCTGCAGGGTAATTATGTTTATCCTATGGAGGAAGAAGGCAGGATTGAGGCAGGATATAAAGCGGCTTTCCGCGATATGAAAATGCGCTACGATTACAGCTATTTCAGCGACACTGCAGGTTGGGTGAGCCAGGAGGATCTGAAAAACGAATATGACTACACCGACCAGCTTTACGCATTGTATGGTATTTATGGCAATTCCTTAGGAAAATTCAAATACCAGGCAGGGCTGCGCTTCGAACAGGTCTGGACCAAATCGAAGGTACTTCAGACCAATACCGATTACAACAGTTCCTATTCCAGTTTTTATCCGTCGTTTCATAGCCAATACGACCTGGGCAAGGAACGGGAACTTCAGTTCAGTTACAGCAGGCGCGTTCAGCGCCCGTCGCCGCGCGAATTAAACCCGTATGTCGATTATTCCGATTCACTCAATATCGAAACAGGTAACCCTGCACTGAAGCCTGAATTTACAAACTCCATAGAACTTGGAATGGAGAAGTACTGGAAAAGCAGTTCGGTAACTACCAGTATTTTTTACCACCGTACACATGATGTGGTGGAAGATGTGAGCCAGTTGCAGGAGAATGGCGTCACCCTTACTATGCCTATGAATATCAATACAAGCACCTCCTATGGCCTCGAAATAATCGGTACAGCAAGCCCTGCAAAATGGACCAAACTAAATGTAAACGTTTCCTTGTTCAAGGATGTGATGAGTGCTTTGCCGGAGAAGAACATTGAAGGTTCCGAGCTGTTTTCGTGGAATACCAGGCTAAATCTGTCATTTTTTCCATGGAAAGATGGTTCATTCCAGCTGATAGGCACTTACAACTCACCTACCCGTGAACTCCAGGAATATCATAAAGAACAGTATTATGCCGATGCTTCTTTCAGCCAGGATTTCCTTAAAAATAAACTTTCGGTTACAGTCCGTCTGACCGACATATTCAATACCCGGACCTTCTATGAAACCACCAGCGGTAACGGCTTTACAACCGAAAGCCAGCGCTACCGCGAATCCCGTGTATTATATGCCGGTCTTCAGCTGAAGATTAACAACTACAACAAGAAACTGGCAAAGGATTCGGGAAATGGTGAGAATAGCGGGGAAGACGGGTTTTAACAGCTAGCTCTAAAGTAAAGGATTGTTGCGTGTAGCAACGGAAATTTTTTAGTGCTAAATCCGTTTCATACTGACTTTATTATTGTTTATTACATAAGATCAGGTGGTTATACTATTTGTATTCTTCTTATCGCGTTTCAAATATCTAAACAACGTAGAATTGTTATAAACTGCATGTGTATACGGGGGTAAGGGAATTTTGTCCTTAAATTTGCTTTGATTCAAATAAACGTAAACATGAAAAAAATCTTAATCCTGGCCATTGCTGCAATGATTGTATTTTCAATTGCATGCAAGAATAAACAAAATAAAGAACAGGCTTCAGGTGTAAAAGCCGATTCCGTTCTGTTGTTAGCAAAAAACCTGTTCCAGCCG
>CAISRK010000241.1 GCA_903887815.1 uncultured Bacteroidales bacterium
AGAATCACTATCTATGAAATTATCACTTAGACTATTAGTTAAACCCTATAAAATTCAGAATATGAAAAAACATTTTTCCTGCATGATCCTGGTGCTGGTAAGCATCAGCGCATTTGCCCAGATCAGTTTCGAGAAAGGGTATTTTATTGATAACAACCACCACCGTATCGAGTGCTTAATCAAGAACATGGATTGGAAGAACAATCCTGCAGAATTCGAATACAAGCTTTTAACGGATAGTGTAGTCACAAAAGGCAACCTCGGTACAGTGAAAGAATTCGGGGTTGCAGGCTTTTCACGATATGTTAATGCCGATACTAAAATAGACCTGTCACCAGCCGAAATTGACAATTTCTATACGAAGCGCGATCCTGAGTGGTCGCCGGTTCATCTCTTTTTAAAAGTGCTGGTCGAAGGGAAAGCAACTTTGTATGTTTATACAAGCGGCAAGACAACCAGGTTCTTTTACTCGGTTTCGGATTCCCCGATCAACCAGTTGATCTGCAAAGAGTACTATGTTTCAAACGAACAGATTGCCGAAAATATGAAATTCCGCGAACAGCTTTGGACTGATGTCAGGCTTGTGAATGCAGGAATGAATTCCATTGAGAATATGGGATATTACGAATCGGACCTGGTACGGTATTTTAAAAAATATAACGCAGGAGAAGGAAAGACAACAGTGGTTTTCGAGCAGAAAACAAAAAAAGAGTCATTTCATCTTAAAATAAGCCCGGGGATCAGTTATACTTCTTTAGCCGTTTCAAACACGCTTTACGAATATTACAACATTGATTTCGGAAACCGGGTTAATTTCAGGCTTGGAGCCGAAGCGGAGTTTATAATGCCCTTTAACAGGAATAAATGGAGTTTAACTATTGAGCCGACTTTTGAGTATTTCAATGCGGAGAAAGTTAAAAGCAATGCAATCGTAACAATGCATTTCAATGCCATTGAATTTCCGGTCGGCCTTCGGCATTACTTCTTTTTAAACAAGGATGTCAAGTTATTTGCCGATGCCATGTTCATCCCGGCAATCAGCATTGGCATAAATTCGACATTTGTATATAAAAATACGGTTTCATCCATTTTGCCAACTGTTTATAATCTCAAAATAGGTCAAAGTTATGCTTTGGGAGGTGGAATAGGTTACAAAAAGTACAGTGCCGAGATGAGGTATTATTCAAACCAGGATTTGTTCAACGGGTATGGCTACTGGTTTACCGACTATCCCCGATTTTCGTTAATACTGGGTTATAGGATACTATAAGCGGGTAAAAAGAACTTTTTTTTACGTTTATACAGGAATAGTATGTCTTTTTTTTAAAGATAATTAGGTGATATGCTTGTTACTTCAAAAGAATTTGTACCTTTGCACTCCATTTGTAAAAATCACATATTACAATAACTAAATTAAAGTAAAACAAATGATTAGACAGTACGAAGCCGTTTTCATTATGACTCCCGTTTTATCTGATGAACAGATGAAGGAAACGGTAAGCAAGTTCCAGAAACTCCTTGTTGACAAAGGGGCTACAATTATTAACGAGGACAGTTGGGGCCTCCGCAAATTAGCATACCCGATTCAGAAAAAATCGACCGGTTTTTACCACATGGTTGAGTTTTTTGCTGAAGGTAAGCTGATCAACGACTTTGAAGTCGCCCTGAAACGTGACGAGCGTATTTTACGCTTCCTTACGGTTGTTCTCGATAAACACGCTGTTGCATACAGCGATAAACGCCGTGCAAAACGCGCTGCCAAGGCAGAAGAAAAAGCTCAGGCATAATTGTAACCTTAAAAAATCAGAAAAATGGCCACACAAGGAAATTCGGATATCAAATACCTGACTCCCATTACGGTTGACGTCAAAAAGAAGAAATACTGCCGTTTCAAGAAAAGCGGTATAAAATACATTGATTATAAGGATGCTGACTTTTTGCTCAAGTTTATAAACGAGCAGGGTAAGATTTTACCACGCCGGTTAACTGGTACAAGTACCAAGTTTCAGCGCAAGGTTGCCCAGGCGGTTAAACGCGCCCGTCATTTGTCGTTATTACCCTATGTTGCAGACTTATTAAAATAACAGGAGGCTGATATGGAAATTATTCTTAAAAAAGATGTAACCAACCTAGGTTACGCACACGATGTAGTAACTGTTAAAGATGGTTTTGCCCGCAATTACCTCATTCCGCAAGGACATGCTGTAATGGCAACCGAACCTAACAAGAAGATTAATGCCGAGAACCTCCGTCAGAAATCATTCAAGGAACAGAAAACCCGCAAAGAAGCTGAAGTAGTAGCTAAATCACTCGAAAATGTTACCCTCAGGATTGGTGCCAAGGCAGCAGCCACAGGTAAAATCTACGGATCGGTTAATGCTATACAGATTGCTGAAGCACTTCAGGATCAATACAAAATTGAAATCGACCGCAAGAAAATTCACGTTGACGGCGAATCGATCAAAGAAACCGGTACCTATACTGCAAGCATCCGCCTGCACAAGGAATTATCAGTTACTATCAATTTTGAAGTTGTAGCTGAATAACCGAAATTCACAGCAACGAAATATTTGCTAATTTAATCCCGCGTTATGCGGGATTTTTTTTGCCATCTAAATCAGGATCTATGCTTTCACACAACCAAGTAAAGTATATCAACTCGCTGAAAATCAAAAAATTCAGACAGCTGAACAAAGCTTTCATTATTGAGGGCGAAAAAGGAGTAAATGAATTACTCAACAGTTCATTACACACTCATAAGATTTATGCGCTGCCTGAATGGATTCGGAACAACGAAGCACTTTGTCGCCAGAAACATATTGAACTCCAGGAAATTACTGTTGCCGAACTGAACAAGGTCAGCGATCTTACCACCCCAAACCAGGTGCTGGCCGTTGCAGCAATACCCGAAACTATTCAACCGGCAGCTTCCGTGCTTTCAGGGATGGCACTTGCTCTGGACGGCATCCGCGACCCCGGCAACATGGGAACAATCATCCGCACAGCCGACTGGTTCGGAATCAATACTATTCTATGTTCACCCGACTCGGTTGACATGTACAATCCTAAGGTGGTACAGTCGACAATGGGTTCGTTTGGCAGGGTAAATGTATACTATACCAGCCTGACTGATTTTCTGAAAGAGTTGCCTGCAGGGTACCCGGTGTACGGCGCATTGCTCGAAGGACCTGATATTACCTCGAAAATATTTGTCCGGACAGGTATAATATTGATTGGCAGCGAGTCGCACGGGTTGAGCTCTGAACTGCTTTCCTACGTAAATGAGCCTATCCATATTCCCCGGTTTTCGCCCGTTGGCAGCGACAATCAGGCCGAATCGCTGAATGCTTCAATAGCC
>CAISRK010000242.1 GCA_903887815.1 uncultured Bacteroidales bacterium
CCAGCGAGATTAAGAACGGATTGTTCCTGATAAACGGGGTTGCTGTTAAATTAAAAGGAGTTAACCGCCATGAGTTTGACCCGGTCAAAGGACATGTGATATCGCGTGAACTCATGCTTCAGGATGTAAGGTTAATGAAACAAAATAACATTAATGCGGTACGAACCTGTCATTATCCCAACGATCCTTACTGGTACGAACTATGCGACGAATATGGCCTTTATGTAATCGACGAAGCGAACATTGAGTCGCATGGCATGGGTTACGACCTAAAACGCACACTGGGCAACAATCCGGTTTGGAGGAACACCCATATCGACCGTACACGCAGGATGCTCGAACGCGACAAGAACCATCCTTCGATAGTTATATGGTCGCTTGGAAACGAAGCCGGTAATGGCTGCAATTTTTACGATACGTATAAATGGATTAAAACCAGGGATGTAAGCCGGCCGGTTCAATACGAGAGAGCTTTACTTGAATGGAACACCGACATTTACTGCCCAATGTACGAAAGTGTTGCCGGTTTGCTTGAGTATGCTGCAAAAAAACAGGACAGGCCCCTGATACAGTGTGAATATGCACACGCAATGGGGAACAGCACCGGCAACCTTATCGACTACTGGGACGCCATTGAGTCGCACGATCAGTTGCAGGGAGGTTTTATATGGGACTGGGTCGACCAGGGATTGCAGAAATTTGATTCCATCGGGCGCAAATTCTGGGCCTTCGGTGGCGATTACGGCCCTAAAGACGTTCCAAGCGATGGGAATTTCTGCACTAACGGACTTGTTTTCCCCGACAGGGAGCCGCATCCTGGTTTATCGGAAGTAAAAAAAGTTTACCAGTATGTCAAATTCAATGCCATTGACCTGGAAAAGCCAAGTTTCCGACTGACTAACAAATATGCTTTTACTGATCTCAAAAATACCCGCCTGCAATGGGAAATTACCGAGAACGGAAATAAAATCGCTGAAGGAAGTCTTGCAACCGATAACATTTCAGCCGGAAGTTCACGCGACTATACTATTTCATGGAAAAAACCAAAGGCTAAACCCGGTAAAAGTTATTATCTGAATCTTTACCTGCTTACTACTGACGACAAACCCCTTCTGGGGAAAAACCATGTGCTTGCATCAGAACAATTTGAGCTTTACTCAACAGCGGCATCCGAAATCAACTATTCGGGTCTTCCGTCCATAACAGCCTCCGAAACCGAAAAAGACATTTCGGTTAACGGTAAAACATTCGCGGTTCAATTTGATAAAGTTTCAGGTACCATGGCTTCACTTATCTTTAACGGAACACAAATGGTTGAACAGGGACCTCTTCCTGATTTCAGGCGTGCGCCAACGGATAACGATGTTGGAAATAAAATGTTCGTTAAATGCAAACCATGGTACGATGCCAGCGAAAACAGGAAAGTGCAGTCGGTTGTTCTTGACAAAACCAACGACAAGGCGGTTAAAATAACAATCGTTTTCAGCCTGCCTGAAGCCAACAGCAGCCTGATCTCAACCTTTACAGTAACCGGACATGGAGACATCCTGGTCGAAAACAATCTTAAAACCGGTGCCGGTCTTCCATGGATACCGAGGTTAGGCATGAATATGCACCTTTCGGGATCACTCAACCAGGTGGACTGGCTCGGACGCGGTCCTTTCGAGAATTATCTGGACAGGAAAACAGGAGCCTTTGTCGGCAAATACCATTCAACTGTCGACGAAATGTATACTCCTTATGTGCGTCCCCAGGAAAACGGTTACCGAACTGATGTGAAATGGCTGGCAATCAGCGACGGTAAAATGGTTGGAATTTATTTCGAAGGATCGCCGAATCTTGGCTTCAGCGCCCTGCCCTATACCTATGACGATCTGAAAGGTTTTGCTCATACCGGTAAACACGGCAACCTGCTTCAGAAGCAATCCTTTACCAACCTGAACCTGGATTACCTGCAGTGCGGAGTTGGCGGCGACGACAGTTGGTGGTCGTGGCCGATGGAAAAATACCTTATCCCGGCTAAAAATTATACATGGACTTACCGTATGAGACCATACATTTTAAATAAAGAAACTCCCGCCCGCCTTTGGGAAAATAAAATTACACTTACCAAATAATATGAAAGCATGAAATTGGCTGATATTAAAGGCTATACTACTGGTAGGAGTCCCTCGCTTCAGAACGATGATGCTTTTATAACGCGTTTCGAAAAGATTCCTGTACAGGTTTTCCAGTCAGCGGCTGAAGGATCAGTAAAGGTGGCTGATCATATAGTTCAACTTATCCATGAACGAAAAGCCGCAGGAAAAATGGTTGTTCTTGGCCTTTCAACCGGATCAACCCCGCTTAAATTATATACCGAACTCATACGAATACATAAAGAACAGGGTGTAAGTTTTGCTAATATAATAACCTTCAACCTCGACGAATACTACCCTCTCGATCACGATAACCAGCAGAGTTATAACCATTTCATGTGGGACCGGCTTTTTAAACACTTGGATATCAAAGCCGAAAACATTCATATTCCTTTGGGGAGCATTGAACAGGACGATGTGGCTGTTTTCTGCAAGGAGTATGAGAAAAAGATCCACGATGCAGGCGGTATCGACATACAGTTGCTCGGAATCGGCCGCACAGGGCATATAGGATTCAATGAACCGGGATCGTCGTACAATTCAAAAACACGGCTGGTATCTCTCGACCGAGTTACCCGCAACGATGCAACCGAATCGTTTAACGGGCAGGAGCATGTACCTCATTTTGCAATTACGATGGGTATTGGAACAATAATGGCTGCTAAGGAAATTATATTAATGGCCTGGGGTGAAGCAAAGGCCCCGGTACTTGCAAAAGCTGCGGAAGGACCTGTAACCGATGTTATTCCTTCGAGTTACCTGCAGAATCATCCGAACACCACCTTTATCATTGACTCCTCAGCTGCTGCTGAACTTACCCGTTTTAAAACACCATGGAAGGTCGGGCAATGCGAATGGAACGACCGTATGATCCGCAAAGCTGTATTATGGCTCTGTTTCCAAACCGGCAAACCTTTGCTCAAACTTACCGAAAAGGATTACGGCGATTACGGGCTTTCGGAACTCAGCACAAGCCAGGTTTTCAGCAAAATCAATATCAAGGTTTTCAACGACCTGCAACACACTATAACCGGATGGCCGGGAGGCAAACCGAATGTTGACGATTCAACCCGCCCCGAACGCGCTTTGCCTTTTCCGAAACGCGTGGCACTCTTCAGCCCGCATCCCGATGATGATGTAATTTCGATGGGTGGCACTTTCGCCAGGCTGGTCGAACACGGCCACGATGTGCATGTCGCTTACCAGACATCGGGAAGCATTGCCGTGAGCGATGATGATGCAATACGATACCTCGATTTTGTTCGCGATTACGAAAATATCTATAATGTCGACGATCCAAAAGCCGGGCAACGTTTCAAAGAGACTGCTGACTTCTACAAAAACCGCAAAAAGGACAACATTGAACCTGTTGAAATGCTTGCACTAAAGGCAGCAATCCGTCGCGGCGAAGCCAGGGCATCGTGCCGTTACATCGGACTTAAAGAACCCAACATACATTTCCTCGATCTTCCTTTTTATGAAACAGGCACTGTAAAAAAAGCACTTCCGGGAGAAGATGACGTTCAAATCATCATGCAATTCCTTCGTGCACTGCGGCCTCACCAGATTTATGCTGCAGGCGACCTTCGCGACCCGCACGGAACCCATCGTATTTGTATTGATATCATTATCGAAGCCCTTGAACGGATGAAAGCCGACGAATGGCTGAAGGATTGCCGCATATGGCTCTACCGCGGCGCATGGCAGGAATGGGAAATCGAAATGGTTGATATGGCCGTTCCGCTCAGCCCCGAAGAAGTAGCCATCAAACGGAATGCTATCTTCAGGCACCAGTCGCAAAAGGACGGAGCCATGTTTATGGGTTCCGATAAACGCGAATTCTGGCAAAGAGCCGAAGAACGGAATAAAGAAACGGCACAACTTTACGATAAACTCGGCATGGCCGAATATGAGGCTATTGAAGTGTTTGTGAGGTATGAGGTGGAGTGAGGTGAGAAAGTGGAAGGTAGAAAGTGGAATGTGGAAGATGGAGGGGGGAAGATGGAGTTTAGTTAACAGTCAATTGATTTTTCTGAATAGAAACAATAAATAAACCAATATCTATGAATACAACATCAACGGCAGAGAACCGCAGGAATTACATCATGTCACTTTCAATAATAGGTGCCTTGTTTTTTATTTTTGGATTTGTCACCTGGTTGAACGGATCGCTGATGCCTTTCCTTCAGACTGCCTGTGAGCTCACACCGTTCGAAGCCAGCCTGGTAACATTGGCCTTTTATATTGCATATTTCGTGATGGCACTGCCTTCATCGTTTGTGCTAAAGAAAATAGGATACAAAAACGGGGTATTTGTCGGCTTGCTCATTATGTCGGTAGGTGCGCTAATATTTATACCTGCCGCTTATTCAAGGATGTTTGGCGTTTTCCTGGCGGGTTTGTTTGTGCTGGGAACAGGACTAGCGCTTTTACAAACCGCTACAAACCCGTTTATTACAATTATTGGTCCGCGCGAAAGCGCTGCCAAACGTATGGCTATAATGGGAATCTGCAATAAAATGGCTGGTGTATTCAGCCCGCTTGTACTTACAGCGCTCATTATGCATGGAATGGAGAAATTCAGCGAAAGCAATCTTGCACTCCTCACTTTCGACCAGAAAGAATCACTTCTTAACGAACTGGCGTCAAGGATTGTAGGGCCATATACTGCAATGGCCGTACTTCTTGCATTGTTTGCCATTCTGGTCAAATTTTCATCTTTACCAAACGAAATCGACATTGAACAGGACGACCATGAAACCCTTAAAGGATTCATCAAACAGATACCCGATGCACTCAGGATCAGGCATTTGCTTATTGGTATAATCACCCTGTTTTTATATGTGGGTGTCGAGGTAATGGCAGGCGACAGCCTCACCCAATTCGGCAGATCACTCCAGCTGGCCTACGCTCCTAAACTTACGGCATTCACTATGGCATTTATGGTTTTCGGGTATATACTCGGCATTATACTTATTCCAAAAGTGATAAGCCAGTCGAAAGCGCTTGTAATGTCAGCCATACTCGGGGCATTGTTTGCATTCGGAGCAGCATTTTCGTCAACAACCGATAATACCCTGTTTTCGACACTTTTCGGATGGTTGAACAGTGTGATGGGCTTTAATGTTCCGCTCATTCCGAATGCTGTGTTTTTTGTAACTCTGCTAGGCTGGGCAAATGCATTGATGTGGCCTGCAATATGGCCACTGGCGCTCAACAATCTCGGCAAATACACTAAAATCGGTTCAGCATTGCTTATAATGGGAATTGCCGGCGGAGCCCTTATTCCTCCTACTTACGCAAAACTGGGCCAATCGATAGGATTTCAGCAGGCCTTGTGGATCATGGTGCCGATTTATCTCTTCATAATTTATTACGCCACAGTCGGTCACAAGATTAAAACTAAATAACCTTAGAGTAAAACAATATGAAACCAACTTTACTGGTACTGGCAGCTGGTATGGGCAGCCGCTACGGAAGCCTGAAACAGATTGATCCGGTAGGCCCGTCGGGCGAAACAATTATCGACTATTCCATTTACGATGCCATCAGAGCAGGATTCGGGAAAGTTGTTTTTATAATCCGTAAAAGCTTTGAGCAGGACTTCAGAGATATTTTTATAAGCAAACTTCAGCCACATATTGCGGTGGAATATGTTTTCCAGGAAATCGAGAATGTTCCTGATGGCACAACTTTTTCGCCCGAACGAACAAAACCCTGGGGCACTGCCCATGCCATACTGATGGCTAAAGATGTCATAAAGGAACCCTTTGCGGTTATAAACGGGGACGATTTTTATAGTGCAGATGCATTTAAAACCATGGCCGATTACCTATTGTCGCTCACCCCTGACATGCAAAACCAATATGCTCTGGTTGGTTACCAGGTGGGTAATACCATGTCGGAGCATGGCAGCGTATCGCGCGGGGTTTGTATTGCTGATGAAAAAGGTTTATTACAATCGGTTACCGAGTGCACAAATATTCAGTACAAAGACGATGATATCGCTTACACTGATGCAGGAGGATCATTTGTATTTCTTGATCCGGCTACCCTTGTATCGATGAATTTCTGGGGATTTACTCCTGAATATTTCAAGCAAACAGAACCCATGTTCCGTGAATTTGTTATTTCAAACAGTGATTCGCTGAAAGCGGAATTTTATATCCCTTCGGCTATCGACGCCCTGATAAAAAGTTCCGATGCCAGTGTAATGTGCCTCCGGAGCAGCGCAAAGTGGTTTGGAGTTACTTACAAGGACGATAAACCCCTGGTAATCGAAAAACTGGCTCAACTCATAAAGGATGGCATTTATCCCGCCAAACTCTGGAAATAGATTTTATGGAACGAAACATTAGTGAGATTATAACACACTTCAGTATTGAAGGCGATTTTCTTGGTTTTGAAAAAAACACAACCGGGCACATAAACGATTCGTACCGGGTTCTGACCTCAGCGGCCGGTCACCCGGGTTACTTCCTACAATGGATCAACAATTATATTTTTAAAGACATTGAAGGCCTGATGAATAATATTTCGGAAGTAACCGGTCACCTGGCGGAAAAACTGGCCGAAAACAAGTCCCTGGACTTCAAAGTACTTGAAATCATCCCTTGCAACGATGGTAAAAAGTTCTACCTGGATGCCGATGGGCAATACTGGCGCATGTATACGTTTATTGACCAGATGCATGGTCACGATGTAGTTGATGATGTTCATATAGCTTACGAAGGAGGAAAAGCATTCGGTATTTTTATGTCGATGCTGGCTGACTTGCCTGCCAACCGGTTAACCGAGACAATTCCCGGATTTCATAATATGGCAAAACGCCTTGAAACATTTTATAAATCACTCATCACCGATTCTGCCGACAGAGTTAAAGACATACAACAGGAGATAAATTTTGTCAGGAAGCGTGCTGCGCAAATGCTTGGTATCCCCGCGCTGATTGCTGAAGGCAAACTTCCCAAGCGTATTACCCACAACGATACAAAGTTCAACAATATTTTGTTCGATAGTTCTGATAAGGCTGTCTGCATTGTTGACCTCGACACCGTAATGCCCGGAAGTCTTTTGTTTGATTTCGGCGATGCCATTCGAACCGGTGCGAATACTGCTGCTGAAGATGAAACGGATTTGTCGAAAGTGGATATCAACCTCCCCATTTATGAGGCGTATGCACGGGGGTTCATAAAGAGTCTAAGGCAAACACTTACTGAAGCCGAGATAAACAACCTTGCATTTTCGGCACGGTTTATGACGTTTATTATCGGGCTCCGCTTCCTGACCGATTTTGTTGACGGGGATCCGTATTTCCGCACTTCTTATCCGCAGCACAACCTCGACCGTGCCCGGGTGCAGTTCCGGCTTGTAGAAAGAATGGAATCAAAAGCTGATAAAATGCATGATATTGTACTCCGCTCACTCGAAATTGAAAAGGCGCCCGTTATTTAGGTGTATCGATCCGGATTTTCCAAACGCACGATGGTTCTAATATAATAAATTCCATGAAAAAAATAATTCTTACA
This sequence comes from uncultured Bacteroidales bacterium, assembly GCA_903887815.1. GTDB lineage: Bacteria > Bacteroidota > Bacteroidia > Bacteroidales > UBA4417 > UBA4417. The sequence continues at coordinate 7,667 of CAISRK010000242.1, forward strand.
ATCATAATAGGACTGGCATTCACTTGTGCTAATGCCCAGAACCGGGAACAACTAATCGAGAAAGCAAAATCATACGGTGCGCTCGGCGACGATGTGAATGCCGAAAAAGTGACTAAACAGATCATCGCACTTGACCCCAAATCGGAGAGCAATTATATCTATTGGTCCAACCTGGGAACGTTTCAACGCAATATGGGAAAACAGGAAGAAGCTGTAAGATCATACGATTCTTCAATAAGGCTCTATGATAAGTTTGTTACCTCCTATGCAAACCGGGCTAAACTGTATTCCGAACTGAATATGACCGACCTGGCCATTGCCGATTATAACAAAGCCATTGCCCTTGACCCATATAATGAAAATGCCCTGCTCGATCTTGGGATGATATATGTTAAAAAAGGCGACTTTGCATCAGCACGTACCAATTTCGAAAACTTGCTGGCAGGGCATCCCGAAAACTACGGAGCTGCTTCGAACCTTGCACTTATCAAAAAAAGACTCGGCGAGTATCCTGAAGCACTGGTCGATTTCAACAAACTGATCGAAAAGCATCCTGCTGAACCCATGCTTTTTAACAACAGGGCCGACGTATACCTGAAACTCCAGCTCTTCGACAAAGCAATGATTGATATCGACAAAGCTTTGAAATTAAAACCCGATTACCTGGTTGCCATTATAACCAAAGGAGAAATTTATTACGAACAGGGTGATTTCAAAAATGCATGCAAATATTTTAACCAGGGAATAAGCAAAGGATTTCAAAGGGAACGAATTGCAACACA
>CAISRK010000243.1 GCA_903887815.1 uncultured Bacteroidales bacterium
CTTCACTTTTAGCATCCTTTACAAATTCCTTTTTCGTGTTGAGTGAATGTATATCGAGAGCCACGTTGACCGGTTTCCAGGTTTTCGGATCGATGAAACGGGAATTCAGCTGGTCGCGGATGGCCAGAAGGGCCCACTGCCTGAAACATTCATTATGTGTCAACTCAGGAATCCACCGGCCATGTGCTACACCTTTTATTTCGACACGGGTTCCGCCTTTGCAGCTAACATTTACATCTTCGCGCCCTGCCCCTATCCCTGTGCGGACCTTGCCAGTACTGCGGCCCAGGAAACGGATATAGTTACAGGCTTCTTTAACCTCGTCGGGGTTGGTCATATCGGGATAGGTTACCGTTTCGATAAGCGGCATACCGAGCCTGTCGGTCCTGTAAATCCTAGTATGACCTATATCGCTTATTTCGCGGCACGAATCTTCTTCGAGGCTAAGCTGAATAAGCCTGACTTTTTTATTTTTCAGGGGAATTTCGCCCTCAACACCAATAATGGCTGTCCGCTGAAAACCGGTTGGGATGCTGCCGTCGAGGTATTGCTTGCGGGTGATGTGAACCTCGCCAACTATATTCAGTTTCGACACCAAAGAAATTTCGATAGCTATGGCCAGTGCTTCGCGGTTAAGCGGAAATGGCGGCGTATCATCCACCTCATAGGTACAGGTAGTTTTACTTTTCAGCCGGTAAATAATTTCCTTGCGTGTCTTGAACTCCATAAGAGCCGTACCGTCGTATTCGCCCAGCTCGCTGAGTGTGGGGCGCATATGCCGGATTACCTCAGCATCGAAATCACCAGGTTTCTGGTAAATTCCTGCCGGGCAGCGGCAAAAAAGTTTCTGTTCGGTCTTGAGTTGCTGGTGAACCTCGAGTCCTGACATGAAACCAATCCGGTCGTAGGTTGCCTGGGTGGCTTCCTGTCGTGGAACGTAGCCAACACGGCTTTTTGATTCTTCGTAATTAAGCTTTGGATCTATATTCTGAGCCATTATTTTTGATGTTTTAAGCGGCTCAAATGTAGAAATATCTTTTATTCAGACAAGCTCGATATTTGTTTTGTTTTGTGAATTTATGAACAGAATTGGTTTCTGGCTGCTGGTTACTTGTTGCTGGTCGCTGGATCCAGGAACAAACAGCTTAATATTTTCAGGAAAAGCGCCATCCTGTTGAAAATCCGGATTCAATTTCTTACAGTATCAAATGCCCGGGCTAAAAAGTATAACCATTTAAAATTTATAATTGCAGCCTGCTCACCGGCTGAATGTTATATCAAATGCCGGCGGCAATAGCCAACGGCATTTGATGTTCATTTTCTTAAATCGTATAAGTTTATACAGAGAATTTGCTCCTGATAAGGAGTAATTGTACTTTTACTTTCAGAGGTTAGGCAATATAAGTCCTAAGCTGGTAGCAGTCCCGTTTCCGACTACTCCATCGGCTTCGGAAAGGCCAAACTTGGCTTTTTGATATTCAAGAACAGCCATAAGGGTATTCCTTCCAAAATCGCCGTCGGCATTGGTATGAAAATTCCCCGATGCCATAAGTTTTTGCTGCAGCTGGTTTACGACATCGCCTTTTGATCCAAAGCGGAGGCGGGCTTGCAAAGGATTGCTCCCGCTAACTGCAGCCACTTCAGCATCAACATACCTGAACAAAGCATAATCGAAATGTTGCTGCGGCACCCCATAAATGATATCGTGAAAGATTTTCCAGTACCCTGTATTTACGCTGTTGGGTCCCCTGCCCTTGCTGTTAGGCTGGCCCACAATAACCTGGCAACCTGCGCTGCTGTATTTGCCGTTACTGTCGAAGCAGTATGCTGCATGGATATTGTCGCTGGGATTTCCAACTTCGATAGGATCATCGTTTGTAAAAACCAGGTCGTTGTTTGAACGGCGCAGAACAATATTTGTAGCCAGACGCAGTGCCTCATGAGCTCCGTTAACACTTGGATTATGAAAACCTTTCTGGTAATAGCTGTAATAACCAGTCATCATACAGTTGGCCTTAGCTGTCCCGACAAGGTTTTTCTTCATATAATCGGTATGCGGCACCGTACTCCCCGGGAATAATGCGATCTGGTTAGTAACCGGGTTCCAGATTCCGATAGAGCATTTCGGGTTGTTGTAATTTGGATCGGTGCGTTCGATTTCGTGCGAGAACTTAAACGTACTGAAATCGGCACTCACGGCTGTGGCTCCACGGATTCCGAAAACCATAAAGTCAGTTTCTGAAAAATTGTAGTAATTGATACGGAGGAGTTTCCTCAAATTGTCGGATGAAAACGTGATTTTTGCCATAGTTTTAAATTTTAAATTAAAAAATTGTCATGACTAAAAGTAAACCTGCCTGGTAACTGAAGTTGAATGAGTTCAGTAATAGTTTTTATTTCGACTGTGATCTGCCTTTTTATAGCTTTATTGTGAAATAGTAACAGCTAAACAGCAAATCTGTTTCGCATGATCCGAAAAAAAGCAAGTTGTCAAGAGTTAGTAATTCCAGGCAGGAAATCCTATCCAAAAATATTATTTTTTGTTTCCTTTTGCAAATAATGTTGTCTTCAGAATGGTGTAACTACTATTCTTCTATTACCTATAAACACTATCATTAATAATAGTGAAAGCAGGCTGATATGCATCAAAAGAGCAGATAAGCAAAATTTGCCCACTTTACTTACCTTTGCAGCGATTTAATCCGATTATGCCCAGGTCCCGATTTCAATTTCCAGCAGCTTTAACACTTTTCGTATTCCTGTTCGCTCTTCAGAACATTAATGCCCAGCGCAAGCAAATCGCGATGAACTCGGGCCGTATGGGGTATAATGCCAACCTGGGGCAACAGATACGTGCGCTCGACAACCCTGTATTTGAGCATGAAGGGGCATTCCTGTTTTGCGACAGCGCCTGGCTTTTCGAGGCAACCAATACCCTCGACTGTTACGGTCATGTGCGCATCAAATCGAGTGATACACTTAATCTTTTCGGGAAATTCCTGCATTACGACGGGAATACCAAAATTGCAACGGTAAAGGATGATGTAAAACTGGTGGATAAACAAACCACCCTTTCAACCGATTTCATGATTTTCGACCGAAATACAGGTATTGCAAGTTATACTACCGGCGGGAAAATGGTAAACGGCGATAATGTTCTTACAAGCAAACGATGTTTTTATTACACCAATCAGAAACTGATGTATTTCCGCGATGATGTGGTACTTACCAACCCTGAATACAAGATCAACTGTGATACGTTGAAGTACAATACGGTTTCGAGGATTTCGTATTTCCTTGGCCCGACCATTTTAAGAGGAAAGGACAATTACCTGTATTGTGAAGATGGCGAATACGACCGGGCCACCAGTAAATCGCGATTCAGTGTGAATGCATTACTTGTCGACGATAACCGCCGACTTACGGGCGACAGCCTCTATTACAACGAAAAAACCAAATACGGTAAAGCCATTAATCATGTTGTTATGACCGACACGGCCCAGCATGTGATTATAAAAGGCAATTATGCCGAATACTGGCGGGCAAAGGGGTATACCCTTATTACCAACCATGCCGTTGCCATAATGGGTGATAAAAAGGACACACTTTATCTCCATGCCGACACCCTCAGGGCAACATTCGACACTGCCAAAAACGAAACAAAACAATTATTTGCCTCCCACAACACCCGGTTTTACAGAACCGACATACAAGGGATGTGCGATTCGCTCCAGTACAGTTTCGCCGATTCACTGATTACAATGTTCCGTGCACCGGTACTGTGGTCGGACCAGAACCAGTTGACTGCCGACACGATTAAGATTCTCACCGGCGAAAAAAGCATCAAGCAGATATTCATGTACAGCACTGCATTTATAGTTTCGAAGGACTCAAGCGAAGCTTATAACCAGATAAAGGGCAAGAATATGGTTGGTTACCTAGTAAACAATGAACTTTCGCATATTGATGTAAATGGGAATGCAGAGACGGTTTACTATGTAAGGGAAGAAGATAAATCCCTGGTAGGCATGAACAAAGCTGTGGGAAGTTCGATGAGAATCTTTGTGAATGACAGTAAAATTGAACGTATTGTCTATTACGACAAGCCGAAAGGGAATATGCTTCCCGATAAGGATGTACCCAAAGACCAGCGGCTGCTGAAAGGATTTAACTGGAGGCTGAAAAGCAGGCCTATACATAAGGATGACATTTTCAGGATCCCTGAAAACCAGCCTGTTCCAGCCAATGAAAAAACCGAAAACAAGACAGATAAGGGAGCAGATACAAAATAATCCCGGGATCAGAAATTGTAATTTTGGATATGTGAACAGGCCTTAAATTAAGGTCTCAGATTCCTTTTTAAAATAAAAACAGGAAAACCAGGTAATGCTTACTTGGCAGGCTCAGTGTATTCCATTCGCTTTTTGCTGTAAGGGAATACCGAAACATTAACATACCGGTATGGATTGAGTTTCATGTCTTCGATAAGTTTATCGAGCTGTTCGGCAGAACTGTTCAGGTTATTATACAGTTTCTGGTCGTTAAGTAGCAAGCCCAGCGATCCCTGCCCTTTATCAATCTTCTCGGTTATATCGGCTACATGCACCAATACAGTATTCACATTATTGAGTGTCCCCGCAATATTTGCCTTTGCAAGGGAATCGCTTATGGCTGAAAAATTCTTAAGCACGTTCGATATATTTTCATCGTTCTTACGGAAGTTCTCGGTAATGGATTCAATATTGAACATGATACGTTCAAGCCTCTTACGCTGACCGTATACCAGGGTATCGAGATTGTAGGAAGTACTTTCGAGAGTGGTAAGTGTTGTGCGGATGCTTAAAAAAGAGGCTTCTATATTTTTCCGGGTCTCGGAATTGAATACCATCTGTAGCACAGTTACCATTGTATCGAGCGACGAAAGCAGGTTTTCGGCTTTTTCCTTAATGGGCGCCACCTGTTTGTTTACCTCCTCGGTAAGCGACATTTGGATACCTCCTGACAAGGTATCGCCATCGATCGCTGGTTTTTTGTCGTCCCCAAGTATCACTTCAATGTTCTTGGTACCCAGGAAGTCGATGCTCGAAATACGGGCTATTGAATTGGAAGGGATAAAAACGGATTTGTAAATTGTGAGCTCTAGTATAATGTTACTGGAAGTATCGCTTAGGAACTGAAGCCCGGTTACTTTACCGATTTCAAGTCCGTTAAGAGTTACAGGTGCTGCATCCTGTATACCGGAAATTGAACCGTATACCGCATAGAATGTGCGATGCCTGTGAAATATATCTTTCCCTTTAATAAAATTGACTCCTATTACAAATAATGCAACTGTTATTATTCCAAAGGCACCTATACGTATTTCACGACTGATTTTCATTGTTAAACTCTAATTTGTGCAAAATTACTACTTTTTTTCGTTAAGCCTCTTTGCCTCTTCATTTGTAATCCGTTCATTATCCCTAAAAATCACAACAAATGCATCCTTATATCCTTTTGCAATCAGTTTTTTACGATACAGGAGGGCTTCGTCCATTGTTGCAAAATCGCCGCTTGTGTATTTAAAAGCACCTGCATGCCGGTACATTTTTACATCATCAATGCCATTAAACAGCTGGCTATCCAATGGTTTCGAGTCGGGATACATGGCGAACTGCACCCTGTACGAAACCTGACTGTTATCTGTTTTGGCAACAGGCTTCACCTCCGAAGGGTAACCATTATTAACAACTTCTCCGGCCGTTTTTTTTGTCGACTCTTTAATTGCAGGAACATACTCATTGCCCTTGACTACTTCGGTATTAACTGCTGATGCTGTATCCGAAGGAAGTGCTTTTAAGGGAATCCTGTTTTCGACCTGGTATTTATATTCCTTGAAGGCATTAAATATGGCTTCGACCATCTGGTTCTGACCTTTATCCGAAAGCAGGTATTTTTCATCGTTCGGATTACTGATGAAACCGGTTTCGATAAGCACTCCCGGCATTGCCGTTTTATAAAGCACAAGAAAACCTGCCTGTTTTACACCCCTGTTGAATTTGTGCAGGTTATCAACTACCTGGTGCTGCACTTTTCCGGCAAAAGCAAGACTCTTGTCGAGAAAAGCATTTTGCATCATATTGAAGAAAATATTCCCTTCGGGCGAATAGGGATCGAAACCATCATATTTTTCAACATAATCATCCTCCAGGAGGATGGATGCGTTTTCAGCTTTCGCCACTGCCAGGTTGGCTTCGCTTTTATGAAGTCCCATTACAAAGGTTTCAACTCCATAAGCCGAAGGAGCCTTTGTTGAATTACAATGGATCGAGATAAAAAGGTCAGCATTATTTTCGTTTGCGATGTGAGCCCGGCGGAATAATTCAACAAAAGTGTCATCATCCCGGGTACAGATAACCTTCACATCTTTCATATTCAGATTTATGTAATCGCGAAGTTTAAGTACAATAGAAAGGGTGATATCCTTTTCACGCGAATTTTTGCCGAGTGCCCCTGTATCGTGACCGCCATGACCCGCATCCAGAACCACGGTATTAACCTTCTGTGAAAATGCCAAATTCACAAAAAAATATAAAAAACAAAGAATAAGATATCTCTGATAAATACGTTTTTCTGTCATCACCTGATTTTGTTTAGCTTTGCAGAATTGATAAAACAAGTCTGCCTTTTCGAATGTAACTAATTGCCAGCTACTTGAATTAAATCCTGATTAATCCTGCCTTTTGGCGGGTTTCCACCTTATTACAAAATTAACATGTTAACTACATTTTAATCCTAATTGGTACCGAAGTTACAAACAAAGCATTGGTTAATAACCTTATATCTTGTACTGGCTGTTCTTATAACTGTTCAGGCAGGTAAATATTTCATTTCCAGCGACACCGATACCCATTTGTTTTATGCCGTTTCAGTTCCCGATACAGCTAAATCACTACAGCCGGATACGTTAAATGTTAACGCAAATGATTCGCTGTTAGTATCCGGCAAACCCGGTGAAGCTGTCGAAAAAGCAAATAAATTCATGCTCACCGCAAAAATCGATTATGCTTCGGCCGATTCGCTCAGTATGGATATTAAAAAACAAATGGCCTGGATGTACGGAAATGCAAGCATCGAATACGAAGATATCAAACTGAAAGCAGCAATTATATCGATCGATTTTAAAAACAATGTAATCCATGCCTATGCCACCCAGGATTCGACGGGAAAAGATGTTGGCGTACCTGAATTTACCCAGGGAACTTTAAGTTTTAAATCGAAGGAAGTTGCTTATAATTTTACCTCACACAAAGGACTGATACAGAACGTAATAACAAAGGAAGGCGAAGGCTACCTGCATGGAAGCATCATCAAGAAAGTTAACGACAGTGTGACCAATGTTGGCCGTGGCGAATACACCACCTGTGACCTCGAGGAACATCCCCATTTTTCGCTTAAATACACTAAAGCAATTGTATTGAGTGGCAATATGATTGTTACCGGCCCGGCTTATATTACAGTTGAAGGAGTGCCCCTGCCAATAGCCCTTCCATTCGGGTTGTTCCCGAATAAGAAAGGGAGGAGTTCAGGCCTGATTATACCAAAGTACGGCGAATCGGCCACCAGAGGTTTTTACCTCGAGGACGGGGGATATTATTTCGGCATAAACGACTATTTTGACCTGAAACTCACCGGGGACATTTATTCACATGGAAGCTGGGCGATAAAACCGGCAATGACCTACAAAAAGCGGTATAAGTATTCGGGCAGTTTCAGTTTGAAATATGCAATCAACATTGAGGGAACCCAGGGAACCCCTGACTATGTCCGAAGCCAGGACTTCTTTATAAACTGGTCGCACCGGCAGGACCCGAAAGCCCGCCCGAATTCAGTATTCTCAGCCAGTGTTAATGCGGGTTCGAGCAGCTTCAACAAATACAATCCCGCCACGGTCAACGATTACCTCAGCAACACTTTTTCATCAAGTGTTTCGTACGATATGCGTCTTGGCACCTGGGGGAATTTAACAACCAGTGCCCGCCACAGCCAGAATACCTCCACCAAGCAGGTAACGTTGACC
>CAISRK010000244.1 GCA_903887815.1 uncultured Bacteroidales bacterium
CTTGAATTCAGGGCAACGTGGCTTCAGGTCTTTCAGTGCGCTGTTTGCATTTTCGTTTGCAGGATCAAGCACAACAATCTTATCCCAGTATCCCAGCGACTCACAATACATCTTGTTGAGAAGGTAGTAGTAGCCCAGATAGTTGTACCCTTCAAGTATGTCCTTGTTGTATTTTACCGAGTCAATACTGGCTTTTTCAACCAGTTTTTCATAGAAAGGCTTTGCAAGTCCTCCTGTTGATTCAGGATCGAGGTTCGAATATACCCTGGCCCGGAAAAGATATGCAGGTTCAAAATCAGGACTCATGCGATTAACTTTAGCGAAAGCCGAATCGGCTTCGGTCCAGTTTTTTGCATCAAAATAGGCACGGCCCATCTTATAGTAGTCGTTGGCGCTGCCATTTGTAAGCTTTATTTTAAGCTTGTACGTATCGCCTGCATTCTGGTATTTCTTGGTTTTGTTATAGGATGCAGCAATTTCACCCAGCAGGTCAATATTGGTAGAATCCATTTCAAATGCTTTGGTAAGCTTTATAATACCTAATGAATCCAGGCCGTTCTTGATCAGGATACGCCCGCTGTATGTGTAGTCCTTCCCGGTGATCTTCTCTGCTGGGGCGTTGGCAAAGAACTTTTCGATATAGTATTTAGCCTGAGGATATTGTTTCTGCTCATAGTAAGAGAATGCGAGAGCACGGTTCAGGTCGTTGTAGGTTACTGAGTCCATTGCCAGGATCTGGGTAATCTGTTCGATAGCGCCTTTGTAATCTTCGGTCTGAATCAGCATATTGGCATACCTGCGTTTGGCTGCAATATTACTGCTGCTGAGGTCGAGGTATTTTTTGAAATTCTTTTTCGATTCTTCAGACTGGTTGGTCTTGGCATAAAGAAATCCCATTTCGAGGTATGCGGGTGCAAACGAAGGGTCAATTTCGAGTGCCTGTTGGTAATATGAAAGAGCATCGGTATAAACCCTGATACGGGTATAAAGCTGGCCTAACCGTACCCTTGCCCGGGTTGAGTTTGGTGAAAAATCCTGCGACCTCTTGTAATTCTCGGCAGCGCGGCTTCCATTATTTAAGGTGTTTATCCAGTAGTCGCCTCTTATAAGGTAAATCTCAGGATTCTTATTGTCGAGAGCTTCGGCCCTGCGGAGCAAACTGAAAACCAGTCCGCTATCCTTGCTGCCTACCTGTACATAAGCTTCAGCAAGGCGGGCAAGAAGAGTTGCCTGTTCGGGTTTGGTAAGAAGTGATTTTACTTTTTTTGCAGGTAAGAAAGTCTGGGCTTTGGCAAAATTTTCATCGGCAACCGTCTTGTTATTCTCGATAAGGGCTACTTTGCCTATTCCAATATAGTTGAGCGGCTCGTTCGGATTGGCGGCAAGACCTTTATTATAGCGATCAAGCGCTTTCTTGGCAATTGCTTCAAACGGAATGTTTACCGGGTCAATAAAATAGGATGCAAGCTGATTTTCACCGCTGTAATAGTAGTTTTTACCATTTGCCGGATCCTGCGTAATCAGGGCTTTGAAAGCATTATCTGCAGATTCAAATTGTTCCTGGTACGTCATATTAAGTGCTGAATTCAGATCCTGAGCTGATGCAACACCACTGATCACCAACAAACTTAGCCCGATCAGGGATTTTTTAATAATTCTGGTTGCTCGTAACATTTTGTTTCCTCCTCTCTAAAATAATGATTAGTCTTTTTTTATTTCTATCAGTCTTATTGGCATGGTTGCAGGTACAAGTCCCGATTTCAGTATAATTCGTTGTCCCTGGTCTCCAGCTACAAATGATGCAAAACCCGTGCCAAGACCTGAAAAAGTTTCCCGGCTGACCATAAAAACATCGCGGCAAAACGGGTATGACCGGTCTGCAATATATCCCTGGTATGGTTTACAATAATTCATGGTATTGGTGCCGACCTCGACAATACGTATTGCTTCAAGGAATTTCTCTGAAACGCTGTCCTGTGTATCGCTTATCCAGTTTACACTTATAATCCCCAGTGCACTTGGATTATTCTTAACATATTTTATAACTTCTTCGTTGTTATTCACAGCGAAGCAGTTAGCAGGGAAATTCCCACTCAGGCCGAACTTCTCACGAAAATAACGGACATTGCCTGATTTATTGTTATCAAATACAATATTTATCGGCAAGTCGGCTGATGCCGGGTTTATTTGTTTCCAACTTGTGATTTTTCCCCTGAAAATATCGGCGAACTGCATGTCGAGGATAAGGGTATCCTTGTTTGACCGGTTTTCGATAAGCGCGAGTGCATCATGAGCGACCTTGGTGGTGCGGGCAACAAATTTATTTGCCAGAAGGTAGTCTTTTTCTTCGTTTGTGAGATCCCGTGTAAGAACTACCGTACGAACTGAATCGTTCATCAAATCAGCCAGCACATCAACTTCGGGTTTGTACCTGCACGTGATTTTTGCATCAGGATACAACGATTGGAACGTGTATGCCTGTGTATCGTAAAGCAATTGGAACGATTCATCAACACTGATCTTGATATTGCCCCGTGTTGGAGTTTCGTCAAGTGGCTGGACACCCATGGGGTTGTGACACGATGCTACCAGTAAAAACAAACTGCAAACAGCTAAAAACAAAGGGTTTCGCAGAATTCTTTTCATTTTAGGTTCCTCCATTAATCGTTAGTTTCTTTTTTCTGAGTAGTTAACTTTGCCAGTCTGTAAAAACCATAGGCTATAAAGAAGAATGCAAATGTGGTTTTCAATACTCCCGGTACCGACGGGTATATTTTGGGTACAAACAGCATTGCTCCTAATCCAACGTAAACAAATGCCATCAGGTAGCCAAATATAATCATGAATTTTGCGAACCATCCTTTGTTAATCAGCATCTCTTACCTAAGTTTAATACCTCTTAATAATGACTGGAATAAAGTTTTTCCATAAACAGGTAGCAACTTTTTACTATAATTTTTACCAGAATGCTAATATTATGACAAAAAACAGGTAAAACAGCCACACAGAACCGCCAAAATTACGAAATAGAGGAGAATTCTCTTGTTAATAAGCCTGCAAAAGTAATTTTTTTTTCAAAGTCTGAAACTTTTTTTTACACCACTTTTCTATTTCCTTAAAATGATTGA
>CAISRK010000245.1 GCA_903887815.1 uncultured Bacteroidales bacterium
CGGAAGGTATGTAGTATGGTGAAGATCACCATCAACGGCGGCTTCCTCTTCACCGGGCAAAATAATACTACTGCTTTCGGCAGGTAAAATCTCACCTGAGATATCATCCTCAAATGTTCCTTCTTCCAATTCGCCGTTCTCGTCCATCAATAATTAAGCTTATTTTAGGGTACAACTCAAATTCCGGTAATCCCGTGCAAATTTACTCTTTGAAAGTAATTTATAAAATCAATAAACCTATTTTTTATAGAATCTTATTAACAGTACTTCGGTGAGTAAAAGTAAAAGTACAAGCCAGATAAAATAGCGCCATAACTGGATTCCGCTGTTGATTCTTGTAATAACTTCATTTAACGGTTTCTGACCTGATCCAATGACACGAAACGAATCAAGATGTTCTTTCCCAAGCAGTGTCTCCATTTCGCCGGAGCTATTGCAACTAAGATCACTTTCGCCGCGGTTATAGTTAAAGGCCAGCGTGCTAAGCAGAGTTTTATCACTTACCAGGTTGTAATTTCCTGCAACTGGAATCTGGTTATCAACAAAGACATTTACCATATTCCCTGCAGAGTTCACCTGTGGAATCATTTCGAAATCGCTGCCGGGTGATTTGATTTTAAATACCTTGTCGCCTCCGGGAACCAGGGCATTAACCCGTATCACTTTATTATCGCCAATTATGCTGTATAGGTTATGCGAAGGATGGCTTATAAGGGCAATATTATATAAAACCGGAACAAAAATTGCCTGTTGGGGAAAATTACTGAAGCCAGGATCGAGCGGAACAGCTAGCTGCAGAACCTGGCCGAAACCACAATCAGTAAGTGAAAGAAAATCCCTGCCGTTAAGCATATTCATCAGGGCTTGGGTAAGCATAGCTGATGATGCAAGTATAGGAAAATGTTTGCTTACAAGTGGAAGGTCGGTATTTGCTGCAACAGCCTGCCGGCCCTGCTGGCGATCGAAAACATCACGGAAGAGATAACTTTCCTCGCTTAGCTTTGTAACGCGTGTATCTGCAGTATCCGTTTTCAGATATGAGGGAGCATTCAGTGATGCAAGGAACGAATTGTAAGACACTAAATCGGCATTGGCAGAAGGCAATACAAGTATAGTTCCCCCATTGGTGACATATTTTTTGATTTCTTCCGAAAGACCTGTTGAGAAGGAAAGAATTTCATTCAGGATAATCAGATCAAAATGTGGAAGTCGGCCATAATCCAGAGATTTTTCATTCATATTTGTAAACCTCACCGATGAATCCTGGCCGTACAGGGCATTCAGAAACCGGTTTTCGGGGCCTCCGTTAATGGAAAGTACATTAATTGATGAGAGGACATCGAAAGAAAAGTAAAATTTATCGTCGTAGGTAACCGGGTAATCGGTAACCTGTAACTCGCCCAGCTGAGGCCCGGCCTCATGGACTGTGAAAGGCAGTTCTACCGTGGTCGACATACCTGCCTTTATGTCAATGCTGGCAACCGACTTTTGCTGTTTGTTGATTAGAAGTTTGAGCGGGATTTTCTCAAGGTCATTTTCGGATTTGTTCCAAACCCTTGCTGTGAGCAGTGAGGTTTTCCCGGGCTGCTGGGTAGGCTGGGCAAACCAACAGGTATCGATATATACATTTGCAACTGCCGATGACTTGATCGGAACGAGATAAGTATTTATTGCAGAATCCTGGCGGAAATCAGCAACGTTATAAGCTGATTTCTGAAAATCGGAAACAATGTAGGATGTTTTCCGGGCGTTGGATTCCCCCTTCAACAGGTCGTATTGACGACGGACAATTTCTGAAAAGGTATGAACCGAAGGAGAGATTTTCACTTCTTCGAGCATGGTCAGAAATTCGTCGCGTGTAACCAGCCTCTGGTGGCGTCCTTCAAAATCACAAGTAAGCAGCTGGAACAAATCCGTCGAACGGTATGCCATAACGATTTCACGTGCTTTCTGCTTCGACTCGTCGAGCAAAGTCCCTCCGCTTCCAACGGCTTCCATACTAAACGAATTGTCGACAAAAACACTTACCGCATTTTTCGTTGCCATCTTCGACTGGCTACCGGAAAACGGGATGTAAGGCTGAGCAAATGCAAATACAAGTGCCGTTATGGCAAGAATCCGCATAGCAAGTATAAGCAGATGCCTGAATTGCGACTGTTTCTGGGTTTGCTGTTTAAGTTCCTGTAAAAAACGGACATTGGTAAAGTAAACCTTACGGAACCGCCTGAAATTAAAGAGGTGAATAAGTACCGGTATAGAAATAGCCAGTAATCCAAAAAGATATAGAGGGTTAACAAATTGCATGGTAAAGAATATAGGCCTTAAATTGCTGAAAGCAGCTGCAAAAGTAAGAAATTTGGAGGAGATAAGTAAATCCCGTCAATTAACTTAACGGGGATTAAACCGGGCATGCAGCAAGGCATAAAAAGTGGGCATATACACTGCATAGTTGGGCCGGGAGCTGAAATTACGACCGGGATCGAACCGTATTTCAAGTCCGAAGTTGCGGTATGAAAAGCCAGTTGAAACAGGAACCGTAATTCCGAAAACAGCAGGCTCAGGAATAAATTCATCTGTGTACCTTTTCATGCTGTCAACGGTAGTATGCAATGTTTCCTTAGTATTGGTTGAGGAAATTACAAAACTGCAGGTTATGCCGACCGAAGCATAATATTTAAACTCACCTGGCGTAAATGTATAACGCAGCATGTTGGCTAGGGATACCATGTTAGGAGCAAAGGTTGCATTCAGATCGTAATAATTATGAATGGGATCGCCG
>CAISRK010000246.1 GCA_903887815.1 uncultured Bacteroidales bacterium
GTGGTACGAAACGTTATTCGAAAACTATGGTCAGCAATACGATGATGAGAATCCGAGGGAACTTCATTGCAACGAAAGGTATTATGTGCCTTCGGAAATTACCTGGCTTCTGAAATCGCTGAACTTTCAAACCATCGATATTTTGGGTTCAAAATTAGGCGCATTCAGCCGTTTCGACAAGCTAAGTACCGAAGATTTTGAAATGCTTGTTGTTGCCGTAAAACATAATGGTGGTCACGTGCGTTAGTTGAGTGTAATGAATTAGCCTTGCTTTAACCTCATTTATAGTTTGACCTTTAACAGATTAGGTCTATTCTTAAGCCTTTTAAGTGTTCAATATGACCTATATATCGTATCGGAAAAGAGTAATATTCATTCTCCTGAAATCATTATTTATACTGGTTGTACTATCAGCCTGCCCTTCTGTTAAGGCTCAGACTCAACCGAGATACGGAAACCTCAGGGTTGTTGTAAATAACTACAGGAACAGAAGCGGGCAGATCGCATTCTTCCTCTTTAGTTCGGGTGATCAGTTCCCGGGCCATACCGAAAAAGCAATTCTCAGCAGTTATGTGAAAATTTCCGGCATTACAACGGAATATACTTTTACAAATGTACCATTGGGAGCATGCGCTGTGTATGTGTTTCATGATGAGGATAGCAATAAAGAACTGAATACCAGTTTTATAGGAATGCCCAAAGAAGGTGTCGGGGTTTCGAATAATGCTAAAGGACATTTTGGCCCGCCGAAATACGATGATGCAAAAATTACAATTAATAAACCGGACCAGTCTATTTCAATTTCTTTAACATACCTTTAGCGGTGAAAGGTGAGATGCTACTCATTTATATCGCAGGAATCGTATTCCAATTCCGATAGCAATCATGACCAGGATCCAAATTCTTTCACCTGAAAAACCGAATAATTAATTCAATCCAATTCCCATGAAAATCAACTATTTCGTTAAAACTACACTCACAATATTATGCTTTACATTGAGTATCACTTATTATGCTACAGCACAGAATGAGGGCCAGGCAAAACCTGCAATCATGTATGTTATCAATGGGGAAGAAGTCAGCGATGCAAAAGTCCAGGAGCTTTTTGCTGCTAACCGTATAAAAGAAATGCGCAAAGGGATATCCGATGAAGAGGCAGCTAAACTCAAAGCAAAATATGGGGAAAAGGTCGACGCCGATTTCGTTGCAGTGCTTACACTTTTTTCGGATGCTGAAATGGCTGAAAAAGCCAAAATATCTCCTGAGGCGGTTGATTCGAATAACAAACAAAATATAGCGGCACAGGAACGCAGGATGAAAGAATCATCACTTATACATGTTGGCGATACAGCTGTTGATTTTGAAGTTGAGATGCTCGATGGACGGAATATAAAACTGTCGGATCTGAGAGGGAAAGTCGTCCTGCTAAACTTCTGGGCAACCTGGTGCGGTCCCTGTATGATGGAATTTAACGAAATCCCCGAAAAAATCATCAAACGCTTCCAAGGACAGGATTTCGTTTTTCTGCCGGTTTCAAGAGGTGAAAAGCGTGAAACGGTGGCTGATAAGATGGGAAAATTAAAGACAAAAGGAATTGATTTCCCTGTTGGACTCGACCCGGATAAAAAAATATTTTTGCATTACGCCACCGAACTGATCCCGCGTAATTACGTTATCGATCGCAATGGCAAGGTTGTGTATACAGAAATCGGCTATGATGAAACGAAACTCGGTGAAGTTGCAAAAACAATCGAAGAATTACTCCGGAAGGAATAAAATCACCTGCCAAACGAAGAACAACCGCTTGAGCTGGCCAACCTGATAGCTGATTTAGGTCCCGTATTGCTTATATTTGCAAAACATTATACATGTTCCTGTTGTTTACAGCTTATGATTCAACATATTGGTAATATTGAATTTCCAGGGACCATCAGGTCTTCCCGGATCATCCTGTTTGTTTTGTTGTTTTCCCGTTTAGCAGCTACTCAAAGTTTTGCCCAGTCGTGGGATTTTGTAAAAGAAAGTACCGGTGTAAAAATATATACCCGCAACGAGGTGAACAGTTCGTTGAAATCATTCAAAGGAGAAATAACATTTAAAGCCGATATCGACAAGGTGAACCTGATTGTGGGCAATGCAAACAATATTGAATGGTGGGATAAAGATATTATTGAAAAAAGAGTGCTGGCATTTGAGCCGGACAAAATGATCCGTTACTACCTGGTATACAACGTGCCATGGCCCTTTTCGAAGCGCGATCTTGCTCTTGAGGCCCGCATTTCGATCGATCCGGCTACAGGCGACCGTATTGTTTTTTCGAAACCTGTTACCAATCTGGTTGCCGAACGGACTGATATAGTCAGGATAAAACGCTACTGGCAGAAATGGACCGTTCAGCAACTTCCAAAAGGCAATGTTCATGTGATTCTCGAGGGATTTGTCGATCCGGGTGGGAATATCCCTTCATGGCTCTACAATTCAGTCATAACCGAAACTCCCATGCGGGTTATGAAAGGCATGCGCGATAGGGTTTTATCGAGTGTGCCTGCGAATAAATAATGTTCAGCTTCGACAGTAAGTTGCATTTTCATATTCCTCAAACCATTTGTCTCAGTTTACTCCTGACTTCTCTGCATAAGGTATCGTAAATGAATAATCCCCGCCACTTTTCAGCAGCAGGGATTAATTTATCAAATCGAGCCATTATTCAGCTGTTACCAGTTGTGATTTAGCCAGGTATGAGTAGTATTCCTGCTTGATGGTCGACATAAGTTCTTTAACAGGGATAATTTTATTTGTTTTCCAAACGTTGCTTCCTGCAAAAGCATATCCTCTCCGGAAATTTCCACGCAGTGCCGAAGTTAGCGAAGCTATGATACAGTATGGGGCTGTGCTGATATCGCAGGTGCGTATGCAGTTTACAGGGCAGGTTTTCGGTTGGCGTTTCCCGGCTAAAACTTCATCGAGGAAAGGCGATTTTATAGCACGTCCGGGCATACCGACCGGGCTTTTGATAATCATTACATCTTCTTTTTTTGCATCCAGGTATGCCTGTTTGAATTCGATGGAAGCATCGCATTCGTCAGTTACAACAAAACGGGTTCCCATCTGCACACCCGAAGCCCCTAAACGCATTATTTTAAACATATCAGAACCTGAGTATATTCCGCCGGCAGCAATTACAGGGATATTCTTTCCGTTTGCAAGCCCGATTTCATTAACAGCGGCAACTACCTCCGGGATCAGTTTCTCAATAGAGAAATTCTCATCAAAAATCTGTTCGGGTTTAAACCCGAGGTGGCCGCCGGCTTTAGGGCCTTCAACGATTACTGCATCAGGAAGGTAATTGTAATTTGTTTGCCATTTGTTACAGATAAGTGCTGCAGCGCGGGCCGAGGAAACTATAGGCACAAGCCTCGTTTTACAGCCTGGAGTAAGGTATTTAGGCAGATCAAGAGGCAAACCGGCACCTGAAATAACAATATCGATGCCTTCTTCGATGGAGGTGCGGACAAGATCCTCGTAATTGGACAAGGCAACCATGATATTTACACCCAGGATACCATCAGATTTCTCCCTTGCTTTCCTGATTTCCGCACGAAGGCCCGAAATACAGTTTTCAAGGTAACCCTGCGCAGGATCTTTATGCAGCATGCCAATTCCGGCAGCCGAAATCACTCCGACACCTCCGTTTGCAGCAACTGCCGACGCAAGTCCTGAGAGCGAAATTCCTACTCCCATTCCACCCTGTATTATGCAACTGGGTACGATAAGTCCACCTATGTTCAATGCTTTCATCTTTGATTTTTAATGAAAAATATTTTTTGGAAATAGTGTCTGCAAGGTTTTGAAACAGACTATGTGAGAAAGGCAAAGGGTTGTGCCTGATCTTTCGGTGACACAAAAATACAGCTCTTAAAGCCAGCATTGCCAAAAATGGGCTGCGTTGCACGAAAAGGGCGCAATAACGCGTTTTAGGGACGAAATGAATAGTTTTGAGGGATGAAATGCCGGTTTGAAGAACTTTGTATTAGCCGGTTGTATGGCCTGAGTATACTATTCTGGCGCATTTAGTTGTGAAACAGGACTTGAATTCTGGGTCATTTTAAGCAAGAAGTTTGCGGAAAACCTGGACGTTCTGGCGCGAAACAGGGATGCGAAAATCAAGCCCAACCACTTCAAGAGTAAAATTGGGCGATGATCCCGTTAGCCTCGAAACCTGGTTTATATTTACCAGGCAGCA
>CAISRK010000247.1 GCA_903887815.1 uncultured Bacteroidales bacterium
ATCAGGCAACGCCATGTGAACATTGGTGTTGCCTGATCTTTTTTTACAGTATTTGTATTTTTCAGATGAATTGACGAAAGCTGATTAAATGGCAGTACTAATCTTATCCGGATTAAACTTATAGCTGGCACATATTGAAACAAGCCGGGTGCCTGGCCAGGTATACATCACCGCAATTATCCCCAAGCATTTAATATTATCATTTTAGTAAATTCCGGATTGATTTCCGATTCCTTATACTCAATAATAATAATTTTCCTGGTATGGCAAAAACATATTTAAACCATTGCTGTTTACCTATATTATGTTATTTTTGCGATCGCCATTGTGCATTTCCCCATCCACACTCAATACACTAAGACAACTCATTAAAACTCAATCCATGAAAATCAGAATTCTGATACTTGCTGTTGTTATAACAGCTGGAATGCAAATTGCCAATGCTCAGGACATTCCTGTTCACCCAACCAAGACAGGATTCGGAACGTTTTTAGGGGAAACCAGGCCTCTTCGCGACATTCCTGAATTAACCAGTAAAGAAAAGCTGGTGTTAAAAGCAAAGGCAATTGCAAGACAATTTAATCTTGAACTAAGTAAAAGAGAATACCCTTTTGCAGATGTTGCATTACCAAAAGGTCCTGATGCAGTTTGGCAGAAAACAATGAGCAAAGCAGCTGCCAGCAGTCCTTCGGTAAACTTCGAAGGTCAGTCTTCTCCTTATTATCCTCCTGATGCATGTGGAACCGCCGGGCCAAACCATTATATGCAAACGATTAACTGTACTTATGCTATTTATGATAAAGCAGGAAATAAGTTAGCCGGCCCTACCAATATGAACCAGTTGTTTAACGGGGTTCCGGGAGCAAACTATAATGACGGCGACCCTATAATACTTTATGATGAACAGGCTGATCGATGGGTTGCATGCGAGTTTACTATCGGTCACTCAAATGATGTAATGTTGATGGCTGTTTCATCCACGAACGACCCAACAGGAACATGGTATGCTTATTCCTTTGATATAGATAACAATCCTGACTATCCGAAATTTAGTGTCTGGCAAGATGGTTATTACATGAGTGATAATAAATCATCAGGCAGAGACACCTATGTCTTCGAACGCTCACAGATGCTGACCGGGGCAAGCAGCCCAAAGTTCGTCGGATTTGATAATCCAAGCCGGCCCGGTTCTATTGATGGTTTCATGTGTGTACCTCCGGTTGATAATGATGGGGCTTTTGCACCTGCCGGCTCGCCCGGACTTTTTATAGCCATGTCCGATGATGCATTTGGCGGTGGTACTGATCAACTTTGGATTTATGAACTTGCAGTTAACTGGGATAATACAGCCTCTTCCACGTTCAGCAGGGTGCAACAACTTGATGTTGCTCCATTCGACAGTAATTTTGGCAATAACTGGAATAATATCAAACAATTAGGAACCAGCCAGGAACTTGATGCTGTTCCGGCGGTAATCATGAATGTTCCACAATACAGGAATTTTGGATCCTATCAAACCCTTGTTTGCTGCCACACTGTGGATGTGGATGCAAGTGACCATGCCGGAATACGGTGGTACGAGTTACGTAAAACTCCGCCATCGACTACCTGGACGATTCGACAACAAGGCACTTTTGCCCCCGATATACACTCTCGCTGGATGGGAAGCATAATGCTTAACGGGTATAACGAAATCGGGCTTGGATACTCCATTTCGAGTACAACAATGTATCCGGGTATACGTTACACAGGACAAACTGCTGCTGAATATGACAATCATTCAGGTATTCTTGACTTACCTGAAGGAATAATTATTGAAGGAACCGGCTCACAAACAGGCTACAACCGTTGGGGCGATTATGCCCAATTATCAGTTGACCCGGCCGACGATGGCACTTTCTGGTTTACAACCGAATATGCTCAGGGGGGCCGAAAAACCCAAATAGCATCATTTCTTGTTGGTCCCATACTTCCCAATGCGGAATTTAGCGCCAGCAACACTTTACCTTGCAAAGGCAGTTCAGTAGTAGCATTTACAAGCCAGGCAACTGGAAGCCCAACCAGCTATGTCTGGGCATTTACCCCTTCAACTGTTACCTATACAGCTGGGACCGACAGTTCATCTACAGCCCCGGTTGTAATTTTCAATGAACTGGGCACTTATACGGTTTCCCTAACGGTATCGACCGCAGCAGGAAGCAGAACAATAACAAAAGATAATTATATCCAGGTGAATGCTGCAAATGCCGATTTCACTTCAAATGCAACCGAGGTAGTAGTGAACAATCTTATCACATTCGATGATGCATCAACATGCCAGGTTACTTCATGGCACTGGGACTTTGGCACTGGAGCAACTCCTGCGACTGCTGACACCAAAGGACCGCACACAGTTTTATACAGCACTACCGGGCTGAAAACAATAACCCTTACCGTGAACGGAAATTCAACCAAAACTAAAACCGACTTTATTAATGTAGTTGATGCTGCTATCTCAATGTCGAATGCTACGGTTTCAACCTGCGGCGCCACCTTCTTCGATCCGGGTGGAGCATCGGGAAATTACGGAAATGATGAGAATTACAGCATGTTATTTATACCAGGGATTACCGGGAGTAAGTTACAGGCTCAGTTTACCTCGTTCGCCCTTGAAGCTTCGACAGGTTGCACCAAGGATTATTTAAAGATTTATGACGGGACGACAGAAACAGCTACAAAAATAGGGACTTATTGCGGCAATACATCACCCGGAACTGTTACGGCTACGAACCCTGAAGGAGCGCTATTGTTTGTTTTCCACAGCAATACACAGTTTAATTTCGACGGATGGGTAGCAAATGTAATCTGCACTGCTATACCTGTTGCTAACCCCGCCGTGTTCACAGCTTTACCACAGAGCAGCTCGCAGATTAACCTTGGATGGTCGAAAAACCCGGCTAATGACGATGTTTTGCTTGCATGGTCGGCTAACGGAAATTTCGGAACACCTGTGGCTGGTACAGTCTATACCGCCGGAAGCGTCCTCCCGGGTGGAGGTACTGTTCTGGCAGCCGGAGCAGCTAATACATTTAATCATACCGCCCTTGCATCGTCAACAAAGTATTACTACGAAGTATTCTCGTATAATACCGACAAGATTTATTCCGGTGGTGTGCTTGCCGATGCTACTACTTTCTTCCAGCCTACACTTACTGTTGATCCGCAAAACATAAATGTAACATCTCCTGCAGGAACAGCACCTGTAAATATTACCTCTAACGCAGCATGGACTGTTACTAGTAACCAAACGTGGTGTACGGTTACCCCTTCCGGAACAGGTGCAGGAATTATTACAGCAACATACCAGCAGAACCTTTCTGTTTCTCCGCGCATTGCTTTAATCACAATCAGCGTAACCGGGTTACCGGCTGTTATTGTAACACTTACACAGGCAGGGGCAGCACCAATCCTTGTTGTTACACCGCCGATTCAGAATGTTACTGATCCTTCCGGAAATACTGCATTTACTGTAACTTCGAATACCTCATGGGTAGTTACAAGCGACCAGGCATGGTGTACTGTAACCAATTCAGGAACCGGAAACGGAACAATAGCTACTACTTTCACCCAGAACCTGGCATTAACCTCACGTTCGGCAAATATTTCAGTGACTGTGAACGGCATACCGACCATTATTGTTAAAGTCACACAGGCCGGCGCAGCTCCAACGCTTACAGTATCGCCTGAAATCAGGAATGTGAATGCATATGCATCGTCGACTGACTTTACCGTTACCTCCAACACCACCTGGACAGCAACGGCTGATTCCGCCTGGTGCGTGGTTACACCTTCCGGATCAGGGAATGGCAAAATTACTGCCGTGTATCCTTGGAACCCCAGCAAGAAAGTGCGAAGTACGAAAATCTCGGTACAGGCTGCTGGGGTTACAACCCAGATTGCTACCCTGATACAGGGACAGGAAACAGCCTCGGTACCTGAAAACGGATCGAAAGGCTTAAGTATTTATCCTAACCCGGCTAAAGGCCTGTTCAGCATTGTTGTCGACGCAGTAAAATACCCATCCATGATGGTTACTATTTCAGATGCTCATGGCAGTACAGTTTTAACCCGCAACTGTAAAGGCGAATCCGAATATAAGTTCGACCTGAGCAATTCGCCGCAGGGAACTTACCTTGTGAAAGTGCAAACCGATAAGGAATTGCTTGTTACAAAGCTTGTGATTCTAAGGTAGCTCACTACCTCGTTTAAATACAGGATCAGGCAACGCCATGTGAACATTGGTGTTGCCTGATCTTTTTTTTACAGTATTTGTTAATCGAAACACCTGATGGAAAAGTGCAGCAGTGCCTTTGAAGTTTTACGGAAAGCTTCGATAAAGCCCATATGTCCTACATTATCGAGGAGCATCAATTCACTATGGGAAGGAATTACAGCCTGGGAAAGTATAAGTTCAAATGGTATTCGGCTGTCGTTTTTCCCGGCAATAAAAAGAACTTGGATTGCTAAAGTTGAGAGGCATGGCAATTGACTTTCACGATCGCGCATTCCTGCAAGCGCAGCTACTATTGCTTCAGGACTCATCAATGCAGCCATATCCTGAAGTTTGGTTATAGGTGTGGAATACTCAGCCAGATGCCGCTTATCGAAAAGATCGGGAATAAACTGCCGGATAAAGCCGGTTTTGTTTTGCATCACGATATCAATGGTCCTTCGGCGGTTTTCCTTTGCTTCAGCGCTGTCGGCACCGGCATGTGAATGGAAAAGGACCAGACCTTTCAGCATGTTTTCGCACTCAGCGGCAAACTG
Source organism: uncultured Bacteroidales bacterium (assembly GCA_903887815.1). Classification (GTDB taxonomy): domain Bacteria; phylum Bacteroidota; class Bacteroidia; order Bacteroidales; family UBA4417; genus UBA4417. Next base: position 4,807 of record CAISRK010000247.1, read on the forward strand.
CAATGCAACATATCCACCCATGGAGTGGCCAACCATGACGGCTTGATTAATGTTTTCGGCAAGGAGAACTGCCTTAACGGCTTCGGCCATCAGCTTCATAGTATGAATTTCCGATAATGACTCACTCTGTCCGTGACCTGGCAGGTCGACAGCAATTACCAGGAATTCACTTTGAAGCATATCCGTAAAATCGTCCCAGATAGCTTTTGATTCGAGAAAACCATGCAGGAGAACAATGGCCGGGCCATTACCTCTGATTTGATAAGCAATGTTTTTACCCTGGAAACAGATTGTTTTTCCCATTTGAATACGATTTGACCTGAAAAGCATCAGGTGTCAGACACACATTTCGTGTGTGCAGACACATGATTAGCTGGGGAATTTGTCAGAAACCATTCGTGTGTGCAGACACATTAATCAATTCTATCGGCCATTGTTGCTTCAACCTCTGCCACTGTTTTAGGAATAGGCCTGCCAAGCACGCGATGTCCATCAACTGTCACAAGGATATCATCCTCGATCCTGATGCCGCCAAAAGCCCGGTATTCTTCGATTTTATCGTAATTAAGAAACTCTGCGTATTTCTTTTCGGCTTTCCACATGTCGATTAGTTCCGGGATAAAATAAATGCCGGGTTCGTTAGTGATCACAAAGCCGGGTTGCAAACGACGCCCCATGCGCAGGTATGCTGTTCCGAACTGTTTGCTGGGTTGTATTTCGCTGTCGTAGCCGACATTTATCTGGCCGAGGCCTTCCATATCGTGAACATCGAGCCCAAGCATATGACCAAGTCCATGAGGCAGGAACAATGCATGAGCCCCTGCAACAACAGCTTCTTTAACATCGCCTTTCATCAGTCCCAAATCCTTTAGCCCCCCTGCAATAGTTTCGCATGCAACTGTATGGCAATCGCGGTAGAATGTTCCTGGTTTTGTAACTGCAATCGAATTCAGGTTTGCATTGAGTACAATTTCATAGATTTCGCGCTGTTTCTGGCTGAATTTACCACCAACCGGTACTGTGCGGGTAATATCGCTGGCATAATTCAGCGAGGTTTCCGAACCTGCATCCATTACCATCATTCGTCCTTCCTGCAATATACCTTCATGGTGGTGGTTGTGCAGTATCTGGCCGTTCATGCTTAAAATAATCGGAAACGAGACCGGCCTGCCATGTGCGATTGAAATCCCTTCCATAGCACCAACAATTTCCTGTTCCTTTTTCCCTGGGTAAGCCATGCGCATACCGGTAGTGAACATGTGCCAGGCCGTATCAATAGCCTTCTCGATTTCAGCAACCTCAAGATCCGACTTAACCGATCTCAGTTGGACAATGGCTTCGATGAGCGGCATTGATACGTATTCTTTCAGCCTTAATGGCCTTATACCAAGCAACTGGCTAAGCTGTAGGGTTACTTCAGCCCGGTAAGGAAGTGTAAAGTGGATTTGCCGTCCTTTCCTGATTGCATTGGCAATAAAAGTGGCAAGTTCGTCAAGAGATGCTGCGTTTTTCACTCCCGCTTTTGCGGCTAGGTCGGCAACTTTTGGCTGAGGTCCCATCCAGATGATATCATCAATTTCGAAATCGTTGCCGAAAATGTAATCCACATCATTATCCACATCGATTACACCTGCAAAATCAGGGTTTTCGAGGCCAAAGAAGTAGGAGAAATTACTGTCCTGCCTGAATGTATACGTATTAGCCGGGTAATTATACGAAGCTTCAGTATTTCCAGGAAAAAGGATTATGCCTGACGGCATAAGTTTGCGAAGCGCGTTACGCCTGCTGGTATAAACGTCGGAGTTAAACATTTTTAGGGATATTAGTGTTTTGAAAAAAACATTTTAATTTAATGCAAATATATAATTTTGGCCTTTCAGTTGTATAAGTAAAAGCAGCCATTGCCTATATTTGGATTAACTTTGTAAAATAAAAACAGCAGAAGATGAAAAGAATTCTATTTATTACCGGGCTTATCCTATTGATATCAGCAGCCGCTTTTTCGCAGACTGCAGCCGAATGGAACAAACAGGGTGTAGATCACACAAAAAAATTCGAATACAAGCAAGCATACGAGTGCTTTACCAAGGCTATTGAGCTCAAACCGGATTTCGCCGAAGCGTATTACAACCGTGCAGCCACATGGTTCGAATTGCCGGCAAATGCTTTCCCCGCGGGTGATGGCTGTGCCGACCTGAATAAAGCAAAATCGCTGGGATTTAAAATAAAGGAGGAGGTTTTTAAGAATTACGGGTGCCAGTAATAGTTAATTGACAATTGATAATGGACAATGGACAATGGCGGGGTTGAGGAATTAACTCAAATACCAGGCATGGGTTTGTGCGTTGATAAAATTTCCAACCCTGAAACTCTGATCCCGATAGCTATCGGGACTGAAACTCTGAAACTTCCCAAAACCCTGATCCCCAAAACCTAACCCCTCATCAACCTCTCAATCTCGTCAGGTTCAACCGGAATACCTAACATAAGGTTCACCGGTTCATCAGCAACCATAATATCATTTTCGAGGCGTATCCCGATTCCTTCTTCAGGAATATAAATCCCTGGCTCACAGGTCATAACCATACCGGTTTCGAAAACGACCTGCCGTGATCCCACATCGTGCACATCAAGGCCCAGGAAGTGACCTGTTCCATGCATATAGTACTTAAAGAAAGCCGGTGAATCGCCGGATTGGCTCCGGATATCATCGGGGCTTATCAAACCTAACCCTACAAGTTCCTTTTCCATGATTTTGCAAACTTCGCCATGCCATTTTTCGTTTGTGGTTCCTGGTTTAAGCATAGCAGTTGCGGCTTTAAGCACCCGCAGCACGGCATCGTAGACCTGGCGTTGGCGCGGTGAAAACTTCCCGTTTACAGGAATAGTCCTTGTCATATCGGCTGCATAATTTCCGTATTCGGCACCCACATCCATTAAGAGCAAATCGCCGTCGTTACAGGTATTGAAGTTGGTGTTATAATGCAAAATGCAGGCATTTCCACCCGAGGCAATAATAGGCGCATATGCATGACCTGCACTGCCTTTCCGAATAAACTCATGTGTAAATTCGGCCTCCACTTCATATTCGACAAGACCTGGTTTTACAAATTTCAGTACACGCCTGAAACCGTCATTCGTAATATCACATGCTTTCTGAATCTGTGCGATTTCCTCAGGCTGTTTTACCATCCGCATTTCAGTAATTATGGGAGCCAGGCGTTCACATGTGTGAACAGGGAAGTCGTGCCTCATTTTTAAGGCAAACCGGGAATCGCGATCCGGCACTTCGGAAATAAATTTGGGATATTCGTTCTGGTTCAGGTACACAACCTGCAACCTCAACATCAGGTCGCGAAGTGTAATTTCGAACTCATCGGTCCATTTTACATTTTTTATACCTGAAACGGCACGAACTTCGTCCATGGTATATTTATGACCGTTCCAGGTAACCATCATGTCGTTGGTTTTCACCGTGAACAGGATTTCGCGCATGCTTTCCATGGGGTGTTCAGGGCAAAAGGTAAGAATACATTTTTCCTGGTCGAGGCCGGTGAGGTAGAACATATCCGAATTTTGCCTGAAAGGGAATGTCTGGTCGCCGGTACGGGGCATTTCGTCGTTTGAGTTAACGATGGCCAGTGAACCGGGTTTCATGGAATTCACGAGCCTTGCCCTGTTGCGGACATACATTTCTTTACTTATGGTTTTGTAACGCATTACTCTGTATTTTAAGTTATTGAAAGAGCCCTTCCGGCTTTAAAAAGAATTATTATTTTTTTCTTTTCTGCTTGTAGATTCTATATAGTATTGTTTCTATATTTGTTCCACTCACAGGCAACCAAAAGTATGAATTATTTTCCCTGCCAAAATCAGTGTTGCCGGTAAATTTATAAATCTATAATTGTATGGGCAATAAACTATTCTTTTACTCATCCATTACCAAGAAAATTGTGATGGCTCTCGCGGGTCTATTCCTGATCTCTTTTCTGGTAGTTCACCTTGGAATCAACCTTTTGCTGCTATCGGATGATGGTGGGGCAGCCTTTATGGTTGGTGTTGAGTTCATGACAACAAACCCACTGGTCAAGATCATGGAGTATGTGCTCCTGGGCGGCTTTGCAATCCATATCCTGATCGGTGTTATTATCCAGATCCAGAACTGGATGGCCAGGCCTGTGCGCTATAAAGTGGAAGGATACTCTCACCTGTCTTTTTTCTCCAAATACATGATTCACACAGGCGCTATTATCTTTATTTTCCTATGTATTCATTTTACCAATTTCTATTTCGTAAAACTCGGAATAGTAAGCCCGCCCGAAGGAGTCGGGAAAGAGGACTTTTACCAGATGGCGACTCTGCTCTTTGCCGACAGGTTTTATGCCATACTGTATATTGTTCTGATGATTTTCCTTGGCTTTCATCTTCATCATGCTTTTCAATCGGCATTTCAGACTCTGGGACTCAACCACACCAAGTATACTCCTTTCATCAAAACAGTAGGCACTATATACTCAATTTTAGTCCCGCTCGGATTTGCCAGCATTCCTTTGGTTTTCATTTTTATCAGGTAACAGCATTAAAATTGGCTGATTGTCAGCTTATAAAAGCATAATTTGTATGACAAAACTCAATTCGAAAATACCCCAGGGGCCGGTTGCGACCAAATGGAGCAGTTACAAAGACCATATCGCCCTGGTAAACCCGGCCAATAAAAGGAAACTCGACATTATTGTTGTAGGAACCGGGCTTGCAGGTGCCTCAGCTGCAGCATCGCTGGGTGCTTTAGGTTTTAAAGTGAAAGCATTTTGTTACCAGGACAGCCCGCGCCGTGCCCACAGCATTGCTGCACAGGGAGGAATCAATGCTTCGAAAAATTACCAGAACGACGGCGACAGTGTTTACCGTTTGTTTTACGATACCATTAAAGGCGGCGATTACCGTGCCCGCGAAGGAAATGTTTACCGGCTGGCCGAAGTTAGTGGAGCGATTATTGATCAGAGTGTTGCTCTCGGAGTGCCCTTCGCCCGCGAATATGGCGGACTGCTCGATAACCGTTCGTTTGGCGGGGCGCAGGTTTCGCGAACGTTTTATGCCCGTGGTCAAACCGGGCAGCAGTTGCTGCTTGGCGCTTACAGTGCCATGGCCCGCCAGGTAAGCCTGGGTAATGTTGAGTCGTTTATCCGTCATGAAATGCTTGACGTAGTTCTTGTTGATGGCCGCGCCCGGGGAATTATCGCTCGTAACCTGGTTACAGGCGAAATAGAACGGCATTCAGCCCACGCAGTTGTATTAGCAACAGGAGGATACGGGAATGTATTCTTCCTCTCAACCAATGCTATGGGCAGCAATGCAACAGCCTTATGGAAAGCCTATAAAAAAGGTGCATTCTTCGGGAATCCCTGTTTTACGCAGATACACCCTACATGTATTCCCGTTCACGGCGATTTCCAGTCGAAGCTGACCCTCATGAGCGAGAGTCTCCGCAACGACGGTCGTATATGGGTTCCGAAACGTAAGGAAGATGTTGAAGCACTGCGTCATAATAAAATAAAGCCTAAAGATATTGCCGAAGAAAACCGCGACTATTACCTCGAACGCCGTTACCCGGCTTTCGGCAACCTGGTACCCCGCGACGTTGCTTCGCGTGCTGCAAAAGAGCGCTGCGATGCAGGCTTTGGCGTGGGTGAAACAGGGTTGGCTGTATACCTCGATTTTGCTGATTCCATCAAACGTCTGGGGCGCAATGTGATTGAGGAACGCTATGGCAACCTCTTCCAGATGTACCAGAAAATTGTGGATGAGAATCCATACGAGAACCCGATGATGATTTATCCTGCCGTGCATTATACCATGGGTGGCCTTTGGGTTGATTATGATCTGATGTCGACTGTTCCTGGATTATTCGTAGCAGGTGAAGCCAATTTCTCCGACCACGGTGCAAACCGCCTGGGCGCTTCGGCTCTTATGCAGGGCCTGGCCGACGGATATTTCGTTTTGCCTTACACCATGCAGAATTATCTTGCTGACCAGATCAATGTTCCCAGGTTTAAAACCGACCTGCCGGAGTTCGAAGAAGCGGAAAAGCAGGTAAAATCGCGTCTGCAAAAACTGTTCGATGTGAAAGGCAGCAAACCGGTTGATCATTTCCACCGTCAGTTAGGCAAGATTATGTGGGAATACGTCGGGATGGCACGAAACAAAGAAGGTCTGCAAAAGGCGATTACAATGATCCGTGAGCTCCGTGCTGAATTCTGGAAAGATGTAAAGATTACAGGTGAAACCAATGAAGTAAACCCTGAACTCGAAAAAGCCGGTCGTGTTGCCGATTTTATGGAATTAGGCGAACTTATGGCAATGGATGCCCTGAACAGGGAAGAATCCTGCGGCGGACATTTCCGTGAAGAGTACCAGACTCCCGAAGGCGAAGCCCTGCGTAACGATGAAGACTTTATGTATGTGGCTGCCTGGGAATACAAGGGTGACGACAAAGAACCGGCACTCAACAAGGAAACGCTTGAATATGAAGCCATAGAAGTAAAACAGAGGAATTATAAGTAGAATTCTTCAAATGCCTGAATGAAAAAACATTTAACAGTATTTCAATAAATCTGCTTTTAGCGACTGTGATCATCATAAATAAAAAAATCAAGGACAAGAGGTAATGATTAAAAGATAAATCCATTAAACTGGCAGCATCTCTAATCCCCAACCCCTAACCCCTAACCCCTCAAAAAATGGATTTTACTCTCAAAATATGGCGTCAGAAGAATGCCAAAGCCAAAGGAAAATTTGTAACTTATAAAGTTACTGGCATCAGTGAAAGCAGTTCATTCCTCGAGATGCTCGATGTATTTAATGATCAGCTGGTTACAAAAGGCGAAGACCCTGTGGTATTCGATCACGATTGCCGCGAAGGCATCTGCGGAACCTGCAGCCTGTATATCAACGGCCGGCCACACGGACCTGATGATGCAGTAACTACCTGCCAGCTGCATATGCGCAAGTTTAAGGATGGCGACACCATTGTTATTGAACCATGGCGTTCGAAAGCTTTCCCGGTAATCCGCGACCTGATGGTCGACCGGCAAGCATTTGACAAGATTATCCAGGCAGGAGGATTTATATCGGTGAATACCGGTGGGATTCCTGATGCCAACGCTATACTTATCCCGAAAGCAGATGCCGATTCATCAATGGATGCCGCAGCTTGTATAGGATGTGGTGCCTGTGTGGCAGCCTGTAAAAATGCTTCTGCCATGTTGTTCGTTGCTGCCAAGGTATCGCACCTGGCTCTTTTGCCCCAGGGCAAAGCCGAAGCGTCGCGCAGGGTGCAAGCCATGGTTGCCAAAATGGATGAACTTGGTTTCGGAAGCTGCACCAATACAGGTGCCTGTGAAGCAGAGTGCCCGAAACAGATCTCAATCGATAATATCGCCCGCATGAACCGCGAATTCCTGGGTGCAAAAATGGGTTCACAGAAAAAGAAAGTGGTGGCAGGAGGATTTTAAGCGGATGCTTGCTCGTGATTTACCTTTTATGACTTGACCATTTGTTGCTATAGAGGGTTAAACCTGGCTGAATTTTTTACTTGTATTGTTAGTTTGCTGTATACTGGTTATACATTATTGAAAATTTTATCCTATGAAGAATCTCATTCTTACCCTCATGCTGCTCATGGGTTTCTATTGTATTTCCATGGCAGAAAAAGATCCCATCAAATTCGGAGTAATCAACAAATCCGATCTCCTTAACAATGTGTATGCCCCTGATACCAGCGCTCCAGCTGTGGTATTGTGCGATTATGGGAGTTTTACGACAAGCAGGTTCCAAACCGTAAGGACGCTACGGATAAAGATATTAAAAAAAGAAGGTTTATCCATTGCAAATCAATCATTTCAATTGGATTCAAAAGCAGATATCCGTGGTATTACATATAATTTAGAGGGCAATGAAATTGTTGAGACAAAATTAAAGAACGAATCTATTTTCAAAACAAGAATAACTCAGGACTTTTTTGAAATGCGTGTGGCTATGCCAAATGTAAAAGTTGGATCAATTATTGACATTCAATTTACTTATTCTGGCCTGCCCCGAAGTTGGGACTTCCAACTTTTGATCCCCATAGTACATAGTGAACTGAATATTGAAAGGGGGCCATATTTAAGGTTTACAAAGAATTTTTATGGTTTCATTCCTCTAAAAGAATCCACCGAGTCGCGATGGGTGGCTGAAAATATGCCAGCGTTCAAAATTGAGCCATTTATTACGTCCACTAAAAATTACCGGACCCGTATAGAGTTTGAACCCCAGGCATTTTATACGTCAAGATGGAATTATCATACAACAACAAATTGGGAATCTATCCGCGATCTGCTTTTGGAAGAAACTTACTTTGGGATAGCCTTAAGTTCAGATGCATATATGAAAAAAGTAGCAGAGGAAATTAAAGCCAGTGGAGCAAAACAGGATGAATTGATAAAAAAGGCTTACGATTATATAAAACGTATCAAATGGAATAAACAAGAGAGATTGATTACCGAAAAGCCATCGCTTAACGCAGTTTTAAAGGAAGGAAATGGTAATTCAGCAGAGATCAACCTGGCATTGATACAATTGCTGCGAAGACTTGATTTTAAAGCGGCTCCTGTAGTTCTCAGTACACGTGAAAACGGAAGGCTTTCGACTTTCGTATCAAGCGTGTATAAACTAAACTATGTAATTGTAGCTGTTATAAGAGAAAAAGACACTCTCTTACTTGATGCAACAGAAGAAAATTGTCCATATAACGTGTTGCCTTTGCGGACATTAAACGGGCAAGGCCAATATATTGATAAATCGGCTACAGGTTGGGTTCCGATTAATGCCAAAAAGAAAGATAAGCAAATGGTTGTTTATACCCTTTCCGTAGAGAATGATCTGAGTCTGAAAGGGACAATTGCCTATCAGAAAGGTGATTATGCTGCACTCGACTTTCGTAATAATTACGAAAGATTTAACAGTGATGAAGCCTACCTAACCGACTTTAAATCAGATAAGAAAGGATTAAAAATCCTGTCGCACAAAATTGATAATCTCGACAGCTTATGTAAACCTATCCATGAGGAATTTGAAATTACTGCTAGCAATTCAGTGAGTGATATTGATGGTGAATTGTATATTATACCTTTGTTATTCGAACAGTTGGAGGAAAATCCTTTCCAGATTGCTAAAAGGGAATATCCTATTGATTTTGGTTATACTCGCGAAAAAACTATCATTGTAAATTACACTATTCCGCAAGGTTATTCAGTGGCAAGCCTGCCTGCCGATGCCAGTTTAAGGTTGCCGGAAAACTCTGCATCCTTGATTCGCAAATCCACCATTACAGAAAACAAAATTTCTATCACCTATAAATTCAGCATAAATAAAAGCATATTTCTTCCATCCGAATATGCTGATCTTCGTGAATTCTACAACCAGGTAATTGCCAAACATGCAGAGCCAATTGTTCTGAAAAAGATTTAATCTGCAGAATCCTCTTCAATCACTTGATTCTTAATATTATTTAATTGCCTTATAACATAATTTCATGAAACTAAAGTTCACCATATTAGTCTTGCTGCTTGTTCTCAGAATCGGATTTTCAACTTGCGTAATTGCCAAAGGCGAAGTAAAATATCGTGTTGCAGATATTCCTAAGGAACTCCTGAAGGATGCCAAAGCTGTTGTTCGCGATCAGACTATTCAGGTGACAATAATTTCTGACGCTAAATTGGCACTCAAGGGGTTCTACGCTATCACAATCCTGAATAAAAATGGCGCTTCAAATGCAAATTTCATGCAACCCTATTCCAGGAACATGAAAGTAAGTGGTATAAAAGCACAGATGTACAATGAATCCGGTGCTGAAATTAAAAAGAAAGGTGGATTCGATATCCTGGATTACGCTATGATCTCAGAAGGCACCACTTTTGCCGATCACAGGATCAAAGCAATTTTACCTGAACATCTCGAATACCCTTTTACCGTTGAATACACCTATGAAATTTCATTTTCTGATGTTATCCAGTATCCCGGCTGGCATCCGGTTGAAGATTTTGATGTTTCAATAGAGAAATCGAAATATACCTTAATGGTTTCGAAACAAGCCAAATGCCGGTTTTATGAACAGAATGTTACAGACAAAGTTCAGGTGCAGAATACTAAAGATTTCGATATTTACTCGTGGGAACTTACGAACATGCCCGCAATTGCAAAAGCTAATTTCTGCCCGGCACTTGCAGATATTTCTCCGGGAGTATTAATAGCCCCTTCTATAGTGAATGTAGAAGGTTACGAAGGCAATTTCGATACCTGGACTGGTTTTGGCCAGTGGATCTACCTGCTTAACAAGGACAGGAACAACCTGAGTGATGAAACAAGAAGCAAAATCGAAAAGATGACTGCGGACATCACGGATGAACGTGCAAAAATCAAATTGCTCTATGAGTATATGCAGAATAAAACCCGCTATGTAAGTATCCAGATAGGTATTGGAGGTTTCCAGCCATTTGATGCTGAAACCGTTGACCGGCTTTCCTATGGCGATTGTAAGGCATTATCAAACTATATGAAATCCATTCTTGAAGTGGCAGGTATAAGTTCGCGATATACACTTGTACTTGCCGGTGATGAGAATCCTACGATTCATCCTGATTTCTGTTCGAACCAGTTTAATCATGCGATACTTTGTGTCCCGCTAAGAAACGATACCGTATGGCTCGAATGCACCAGTCAGAACATTCCGTTCAATTACCTGGGGACCTTTACAGCCGATCGTAAGGTCCTGCTGATTGACCATGAAGGAGGGAAACTCATCAATACCCCGGCATTAAAACAAACCGATAACCTTGAATCAAGAAAAGTCTACGTAACTCTTGACCCAATGGGAAATGGCACCGTGCTGGCAGAAACAAACTACTTTGGTGCAACTTATGATCATTACAGGGAAATCCTGGCCAGCGATCAGAATGACCGTATAAAGCTGGTTACTAGCCGAATACATGTCCCCAATTTCGAGCTCAACAATTTCAAAATAACGGAAACCAAAACTGAAAAACCTTTCGTTACCGAGTTGTTGCACCTTTCACTCACTAATTATTCTACTAAGGTGGGCGACAAACTGATGCTCTGTCTTAACCTGATGAATAAATTGAACGAGTCCCCATTCCAGGCTATTACCCGAAAGACGCCCATTTCAATCAAATGGCCGGCTTATGAAGTTGATACTGTAATTTACACCCTACCGCAAGGATATACACTCGAGAAAATACCAGGCAATGTCAGTATTGAGTCGGTATATGGCAAGTATACAACACAGGTGACACGAAACGGTAACACCTTAACCTATTGCCGTACCTTCCTTGAGAACAAAGGGGATTACGACTCCGGGGAATACGAAAACATAGTAAACTTTTTTGATAAAATCGTTACCGCTGATCAGAAAAAGGTAGTGCTGACAAAGGGGAACTAAGATCAAATCAGGCAGGTCGTCCCTGGGGTTTACTATTGGATTAATTTGAGTTAAAAACCCTTACCTTTGGCCGTAAGTTTTACCATTTTTCAACCTATGAAATTCAGCGATATAATTGGCCAGGAGCCTCTGAAACAACGGCTCCGTCGCACTGTAGCCGATAACCGCGTCAGCCACGCACAGCTTTTCCTTGGTCCCGAAGGATCAGGCAAACTGGCTATGGCACTGGCTTATGCCCAATACATCAACTGCCGCCACCGCACACCCGATGATTCCTGCGGCGAATGCCCTTCGTGCAAAAAATACAGTAAACTTATTCACCCCGATCTTCATTTTATTTACCCCATTAATAAAACCAAGGAGTTCGAGAGTAAGAAGACTGTTTTCAGCACTGATTTTATTGTTTCCTGGCGTGAGTTTCTGCTTCAGAACAACTATTATGTTTCGCTGCCAGACTGGTTCGAAAAAATAGGGATAGAGAAAAAACAGGGCCTTATCAATGCCGAAGAGGCTGATATTATCAACCGCACCCTGGCCTACAAAGCATATGAAGCCGAATACAAGGTCATGATCATATGGATGGTTGAAAAAATGAATGCAACCTCAGCCAACAAATTGCTCAAAAACCTGGAGGAACCACCTGACAAAACCCTCTTTTTACTGATTTCCGAGAACCAGGACCAGATCATATCTACAGTACTTTCACGTGCACAACTTGTAAAATTCATGCAACTTAAAGATAGTGAAGTACAACACGCTCTTGAATCGAAACATGAAGTAACCCCTGCTGATGCCGCGAAAATTGCCCGAATCGCGGATGGAAATTATACAGTCGCCTTAATGCTGGCTGGCAAAACCGGGTCGGGCACCATTTCGCTCGAAGCCGAACGCGAACGTTTCATTATTTTCCGCGAATGGATGCGCCGCTGCTTTACTATTGCAACCAACCTCAAAGACTACGACAAACTCCAGGAAACAATTCCTTTACTGCTGGGTGATGGCAGCCGCGAAAAACAAAAAGACATGCTGGCATATGGGCTTCATATGTTCAGGGTATGCCTGCAGTATAATTTAGGTAACCACCATCTGGTGAAATTGGATGGCGAGGAGCTGGAATTTGTGAAAAATTTCTCCCGATTTATTCATCCGCAGAATATCGAGAACTTCGATGAGGAATTTAACCGGGCCATATTTCACATCGAGCGAAATGCCAATGCACTTATCGTATTGACCGACCTTTCGCATCTCATTGCCAGGATTCTGAAAATTCCTGCAATGCCCCAAACCAAAAAAGTGTAAATTTGTAAATCCTTACCGGGATGTAAGCTGCCGTAAAACGGGCCATACTTCACCGGGACTATACTATAACTCAGGAATTCCCGTTATTTCGTATTGAAACTGCGGAAGACCGATTACAATCCAACATGGAAGAAAATATTCAACTCAATATACCCAACAAGGAACTTATCGCTTCGAGAGGCTGTTGCAGCAACAACAACCCGCTGATCGGGCGTGCGGGAGCGGAACAAAAGTGCGCCAAACTTGCTGCTTACGACTGGCTAAGCAAGCTTCCACAGCCCGGCTCCACCGCCAGGTTCGACTGCGCAGAAGTCCGGTTTAAAAACAACCATAAGGATTTCTTCAGGATTCCTTCAGGGCTGCTTATCCATAACGGCGATATTGTCGCCGTTGAAGCATCACCCGGTCACGATATTGGTATTGTTACTCTTACCGGCGAGGCTGCAAGGATGCAGATGATCAGGAAAAGCGTCAGCCCGGCAAAGGAAGATTTACGCAAACTCTACCGCAAAGCGAAACAGGGTGATATTGATAAATGGCTGAATGCCATTTCGAAAGAACATGATGCCCTTTATAAAACCAGGGTTGCCGCATTGAAACTTGGCCTGAAAATGAAGGTGAACGATATTGAATACCAGGGCGATGACACCAAGGCTATTTTCTTTTATACCGCCGAGGACAGGGTCGATTTCAGGGAACTGATAAAGATTCTTGCCGACGAGCTAAAAATAAGGATCGAAATGCGCCAGATCGGTATGCGTCAGGAAGCCAGCAGGCTGGGTGGGATTGGTTCGTGTGGACGCGAGTTATGCTGTTCGACATGGATAAGCGGTTTTCACTCTGTATCTACATCAGCAGCCCGCGTTCAGCAGCTTTCGCCGAACCCGCAGAAACTTGCCGGCCAGTGCTCAAAACTTAAATGCTGCCTCAACTACGAAGTAGAAGCATACAACGATGCACTGAAATCGTTCCCCGACGAAAATTCAGTTCTGAAAACAAAACAGGGAGATGTACTGCTTCAGAAAATAGATGTGTTTGGCGGTACGATGTGGTTCGGCTACAAGGGTAAAGAACACGAAATGTTTGCACTTACTGTCGAGAGGGTGAAGGAAGTTATTCAAATGAATAAAAACGGTAAGATCCCGGAAAAAATCGAAGATTTCACTATCAAACAGGATAAGAAACCAGCTATCGGGCTCGTGGTTGCGAGCGAAGACCTCCACCGTTTCGACAAAAAGAAACCTGCCTCCCACAAACCTGATAACCGACAATAAATTCATGGGGTATATTAAAACTATAGTGCGTTACCAGGCTATTCTGCTCTTAATACTTATTGCAGCATCAGGTTTTCTGTCAATATCCTGTAATAACAGCGTAATGCACAGCGAATCAATCCACCTGAAAAACAACGAATGGAAAGCATCGGATACCCTGTTTTACAGTTTCAACACAAAAGATTCGCTTTCGCTTTATGATTTTTATTTTGAGATCCGCAATACCACCGATTACGATATGCAGAACCTCTACCTTTTTATAACCGCCTACTACCCGGGTGATACCTACTCTCGCGATACAGCCGAATGCATATTGGCGGCACCCGACGGTAAATGGTATGGCAAAGGCATGGGCAAGCACAAAGATAACCGCTTCCTTTTCCGCAAAGGAGTGAGGTTCCGCAAACCAGGTAATTACATTATTGCTGTAAACCAGGCTATGCGAAAGAATTTGTTGAATGGCATTTCGGATGTAGGTATCCTTATTAAGAAACAGGAAAACTGAGACCAGG
>CAISRK010000248.1 GCA_903887815.1 uncultured Bacteroidales bacterium
CCAGCATTCCCATATCTCACAGGCCTTGAATTGCAGGATTTGTATAAATTTCAAATATACTTAGGCTTCATATACAGGTAATTATATATTTTAATTAAGTATTTCACCGAATTTTATCAGTAAAATACCTATTTTATCTAAATAAATTACATATTACTGCAAATCAACCACTTATACAGAATAAAAAAACAATCAAAAAACTTGCTATTCATATCAATAGTAGTAATATTGCCTCACTAAAATATTGTTCCAACAACTAAATTTTTATCATTATGTCAAACAGTTTTATTGATCAAAAGGTTGATCAGTTCATGGCAAAAGTTATTGCCAAAAACCAGGGTGAGGTTGAATTTCACCAGGCGGTAAAGGAAGTTGTGCAGTCGCTCATGCCGTTTATCGAAGACAACCCTAAGTACAAGGGAATTCTTGAGCGTATGGTTGAACCCGAGCGCGTAATCATGTTCAGGGTACCATGGCTTGATGACAAAGGTGAATTTCAGTTCAACCGCGGATACCGTATTGAGATGAACAGCGCCATCGGTCCTTACAAAGGTGGATTACGTTTACATCCAACTGTAAACCTTGGAATTCTGAAATTCCTTGCTTTCGAACAGGTATTAAAGAACAGCCTCACCACACTGCCTATGGGTGGTGGTAAAGGGGGTTCCGATTTCGATCCTAAAGGCAAGAGCGATAATGAAGTAATGAAATTTACCCAGTCATTTATGACCGAACTGCAGCGCCATATTGGTCCTGATACTGATGTTCCTGCTGGAGATATAGGTGTTGGCGGACGCGAAATCGGTTTCATGTTCGGACAATACAAACGTATCCGTAACGAGTTTACAGGCGTTCTTACAGGTAAAGGTCTCGAATGGGGCGGCAGCCTTATACGTCCGGAAGCTACCGGTTACGGATGTACCTATTTTGCTGAAGAAATGATGAAAACCCGCGGACAAAGCTTTGCCGGTAAAATTGTTGTTATTTCAGGTTCAGGAAATGTTGCACAATACGCTTGCGAAAAAGTTACCCAACTCGGCGGCAAAGTAGTTACACTCAGCGATTCGAACGGTTATGTTTATGATCCGAACGGAATTGATGCCGACAAACTGGCTTATGTAATGGAACTGAAAAACATCAAACGCGGTCGTATGAGCGATTATGCCAAGAAATACAACTGCGAATTTGTTGAAGGCAAAACCCCATGGGGTGTAAAATGCGATGTAGCTCTTCCATGTGCAACACAAAATGAACTCCTCGAGGATGATGCAAAAAAACTTCTTGCAAATGGTTGTTTCGTAGTTTCGGAAGGTGCAAATATGCCTTCAACCAACGAAGCTGCTGAACTGTTTGTTGCAGCCAAGATCCTTTACGGACCTGGTAAAGCAGCTAACGCCGGCGGAGTTGCAACTTCGGGACTCGAAATGAGCCAGAACAGTATGCGCCTCAACTGGACCCGCGAACGCGTTGACCAGGAACTGCATACCATTATGATCAATATTCACCGCACCTGCGAAAAATACGGCAAGGATGCTGACGGAACCATTAACTACGTTAAAGGTGCCAATATCGGCGGTTTTGTAAAAGTTGCTGAAGCAATGCTTGCTCAGGGACTTGTATAGGGATCAGGTTTCAGGGGTTGGGGGTTATAAGTTTTGCCTCATGGCTCTTAATAAGTGAACGATTAATCTCTTTTAGTATTACAAAAGGCTTCCGGAAGGAGGCCTTTTGTTTTTTAGAAATAGAAATACAAAAAGATAAACGTCCTGGTTCAAATGAGTGAATTTTCCTATCGGACAGTATAAAATATTATTGGCAAACAGGTAAATTTGTCATACTTAACCCTTCAAGGGTTTAGAACCCTTGAAGGGTTAACACTGTCGGATAAAATTCCATTTATTATTGCGATATATGAATTTCAAGTTCACTTCTGTTAAAGCATACACATTACTTACTGCAGGCAGTATACTGCATAATGCCGAAGAAGCCTTTACCATGAAAGGTTTAGAAGTAAAAAGTTCAATCGCATTCATACAGCCGCCGACATACAGCCAATTTCTTGTTGCAGTCAGTATCCTGACTATTGCTGTTGCGGTTGCGTATATTGTTGCAATCCGGTCGAAAAATCCAAAAATTTATCTTTTCATCTCAACAGCTGTTGCTGCTGCCCTTCTCTTCAATGTCATTGTACCACACCTGGTCGGTACCATTTATAATTGTGGTTATACACCAGGAGTTGCAGCAGCAGTATTGCTAAACCTGCCTTTCAGCCTTGCAGTGTTGGTTAAGAACAAACCTTTGTTTGCTGACCGAAAGCAAATGCTGAGGTATATTATGTTGGGAATGTTAGCCGGATATTTCCTTTTTGCAGCTGTAATGGGGCTGGTAAAAATCCTGTTTTAAAACCAATCCAGACATTTTAAAGCGCATTTCGAATATTGAGTCAAAATTTATCATATTATATATCACTGATTTTGTGCTATTTAAAAATTATTTTCGAATATTCGACGAAATTAGTCGAATTTTATTTGCATTGTCGGATCTGACGTATTAATTTTGCCGCTTCAAACAGAGAAAAATACTCGTAGAAATC
>CAISRK010000249.1 GCA_903887815.1 uncultured Bacteroidales bacterium
GATGGAGCATTCAGCAATGTATCGCCTCCGTCGCCAAACTCCCAGAACCATGACGTTATAGTGCCACCAGGAGTTGATGACTGGTTTGTAAAGAAAATCGGAAGGTTTGCACAGTTCTGGATCGATACCTGGAACAAAGCTACAGGCGGCGGCACTATGGTAATCATGTGGGTTTTCGAATTAATACAACCCGCAGTATCGGTCACAGTTAAGGTAACGGCAAACAAACCGGAACTTGTGTACGAATGGTATGGATTACTGATATTAGTGGCTGTCATCCCGTCGCCGAAATCCCATACACGGTTAGGAACTGCAAGTGAGTCGACAAAAGACGAACTGTTAAAGTAGGTTGAATCGTTCATACACCCGGCTGATACAGTAAAATCAACTGTTGGCTTGGCATGAATAATTACACTTTTTACGATGGTATCGGAACATCCTCCTGTATTGGTTACAATAAGGCTTACCGGGTAGGTAGCAGGTGAGGTATAGGTATGTGTGGGATTCTGAAGCAGGGAAGTATTGCTGCTTCCCGATCCCGGGTCGCCGAACGTCCAGAGCCATCCGGTGATCGATCCTGCGCCG
Source organism: uncultured Bacteroidales bacterium (assembly GCA_903887815.1). Classification (GTDB taxonomy): domain Bacteria; phylum Bacteroidota; class Bacteroidia; order Bacteroidales; family UBA4417; genus UBA4417. The sequence goes on from CAISRK010000249.1 coordinate 586, forward strand.
GCCTGCGAATTGCTTGTAAATTCAACGGGCGATTCTGCACAGGTGGTAAGATATGAGAAATTCGATTCAGGGTTAGGCGATATAACCACCGGGAGTATAATGGTTTTCTCACAGCTGTCGAGGGTAATTACCCTGAGTGTGACACTGAAAGAACCTGAAGTAGCATATGTATGACTAACAGCAACCAATGGGTTTGTGCTGACTACCTGTGAATTGCCGTCGCCGAAATTCCATTCCGAGCGGGTAATAATACCAACAGGGGCCGATGAATTATTAGTAAACATCACCATCGACAACTGGCAGGCAGGCTGCGAATATGTGAAACTCGCAATAGGTTGAGGCAGAATGGTAATTGTTTTGGAAAATGAATTGCTACAGCCATTGTTATCAACAACCGAAAGCGTAACCAGGTAATTACCAGCTGCTGCATAGGTATGGTTAGGGGATTGTGTTGCACTTGTGACTGCATCACCGAAATTCCAGAGCCAGCTTGTAATGTTGGTCATGGTAGGGTCCGGTGCAAACTGGACCGCTTTGTTCACACAATTGAAGGTCCATGAGAAGTCCACGACAGGTTTCGGTGAAACAGTAACTGGGATTACTATTGTATCGCTGCAGCCATAAGAGTTGGCAACAATAAGTTTTACCTGGTATGTTGAAGCTCCAGTAAATGTATGACTTGGGTCGGGCAATACCGAGAAATTGTTCAAACCTGAAGCTCCGTCATCAAAATCCCAGCTCCATTGTTCAATCGGGCCTCCTCCGTTTTGCTGCGAAATATCATGAAACGTAACAGCCGATCCTGAGCAGGCCGGAAGGATATATTCAAAATCGGCAAGAGGTTTATCGGAGATTGTAATGGTTTGCGAAGAAATATCAGTGCAACTGTCCGAAGACTTCACCATCAGGGTAACCAGAAACGGCCCTGAACTGGTATAGGTATGATATACTGTTTGGTTGCCGGGGTTTTTAACATTGAGTGTGTTCCCGTCGCCGAAATTCCAGGTTGAACGGACAATATATCCTGCACCTGCAGCTGTGGTTGAATTGTTAAGAAACTCCACCGGGCTGCCGACACAATTATTTATATTAACTGCAAAATTCGAGAACGGCAGAGCATGAATAATAACCGTATGGCTCACTTTATTTATACATCCCGTTACATCAGTAACTGTAAGCGTAATAATGTAGCTCCCTGTTGTCGTATAGGCATGGGCTGCATTTTGGCCGAAAAAGTGCGGCGAAGAGTCGCCGAAATCCCATTCGTAGGTTGCAATGGAAGGAATATTGGTAATAACAGGATCAACTGTAAATGTAATCAGCTGATTCAGACAGCTTTCGTTATGAGTAAAATCAACTGGTGGCGGGGGATTGATAATCACTGGTTTGCTGATGGTGTCAAAGCATCCGCTGAAATTGGTCACTTTAAGCAAAACATGATACGTTCCGGGAAACTGGAAGATATGGTCAGGATTCGGAAGATTGGAAGTATCGTTTACACCGCTGAGCGGATCGTCGAAACTCCAGCCCCAGAAAGCAATGCCTCCCGGTGAACCCGGCGAGGATACATCAGTGAAATGAACCGACTGTTCCTGGCAACTGCCTGTAAATGTATAGTTTGCCTGTGGCCCTGGTATAACAGTTAGTGTAATTGCGTTCTGATTCACACACGAATCGGAAGTCATCACCTCGAGTGTAACATTATACGATGATGATGAAGCGTATTTATGAGCTATATCAGGATTACCTGGAAAAAGGATTGTTTGTGCCGGCGAACCATCTCCAAAATTCCATTTGTAATATTTCCAGCCTGGTAAAGGATTCGAAAGGTTATGAAACTGTATGGAATCGTTGCTGCAGGTAGGTGCTGAATAAGTAAAAAATACAAACGGGATATCGCGAATAACAACGTATTTGGTCGTCGAATAAGGTAACCCGCTTACCAGGTCGGTGACAGTAAGTGTTACAGGGTAACCGCCGGGTGAATTGGCAGAGGCATAGGAATGTGATACAAATTGACCTAAATCGGTAAACCCGTCTCCATAATCCCAGGCCCACGAAGCCGGGGTAATACCGGCAACACTCCCTGCGAAATCAGTAGGACTGCCAAGGCATCGCCCGTAAAAGGTAAAATCAACGGTTTGTGCAGAAATATTATTTTGGATACCTGCAATCCCAAATACAAGCAAGATTGCAGTTATCAGTGTAAGTAACTTGTTTCTCATAAAGAGCAGAGCATTTAAGGCTGGTAAAGGAGTATGCTGCTACATACCGCGGTAAAGTTAGTAATAACATTTCAAAAGTAAACAAGATTTAGGTTCCGGCAATACTAAACCTATATATTTATTACTAAAAACGTCATTTTGTTGCCCTTAATTGTGCTCTTTAGTTAATAAAAGTAAAAATTTTACCGCAAAAGCAAAATATTCCACTTTTAAAGAGCCGGATGATTCCGGTATAGGGTTATAATAAACTTTCGAAAACCAGGCGATTGTGAAAGTGTATGGATAGGAAGGAGTGCCTTGAGTGTCTATAGTGCCTTGAGTGTGAAAAATGTAAATAAAATTCTTTATTTGTTCGTATTCAAAGCATTACCTGGAAGCTACTATTTCGTAACAAGCAGAAAATTGTTAAGCCCTTTATTGTTGCCACACTAACTCAATATATCCCGGGATTTTGTCGGCAACAAGTTACTTAAAACACATCAGCTACATAAAACTTCAGACCTTCCAGCATCAACAGGTCTTCATAATTCAAGGTACTCATAACTTTAGGCACTTTAGGCACTATAGGCACTTTAGGCACTTTAGGCACTTTAGGCACTTAACAACAAAAATATCACAGATTCTGCGATCTCTTCTTCCTAGCCGCCAGCAGCGGGAAAAGCAGCATGATCCCGCCAAAGGCAAGCATCAGCAAACCAGTCCATAAATTTACATTACGGCCCAGGGCCCTCGCATATAAAACAGCATCAGCAGCAGACCATATCCCGAAAGCGGCAAGGATAAAACCTAAAATCACAAATAACAGTCCAATGGGAATGCGAATGTCCATATCCATATTTTATCCTCCTACCAGAAAATGATTGTTAGTACTATACTGATTGCACCTATGATTACTGCCATTATAACTGGTTTTTCGTACCAAACGATACCAGCCTCATCACGGGTTTTGGGAGTAAGCGAGTATACCAGTCCCGTAAGATCGCTGTCCGTTTTAAGTTGCCTTGTGAAAAAGGTCAGCACAATGGTTACAATAAAACAAACACTCCATGCATAAATGGCTGTCCAGAAACCCTGTGCCATACCACTGGGATATTCGGCCAGATGCGCAAGCCAGCCGCCTTTGCCTTCGGCAATAGTAACACTGTAATGCACAGCAGAGGCAGAAGTTCCTGCCAGCAGCCCCCAGAAAGCGGCATTGCCTGTCGTTTTTTTCCAGAACATTCCAAGCATAAAAGTCGCAAACAGAGGGGCATTTACAAAAGCGAAAATAAGCTGCAGGAAATCCATTATATTATTGAAATTGGCAGCCACATAGGCTGCAGCTATACTTATTGCCACCCCGAATATGGTAGCAAACTGGCCAACCTTAAGGTAATGTTCGTCCGATTTACCCGGATTAAAATACGACTGGTAAATATCGTAGGTAAATACGGTATTGAAAGCAGTTACATTCCCTGCCATACCACTCATAAACGATGCCATAAGAGCAGTAATCCCGAGCCCTAATATTCCTGTCGGATAGTAATGCACAAGCATGGTAGGAATAATCATATTGTAGTCGGTCTGACCATTGTTCCCTATCAGTACAAGTCCTTTTCCTGGCATCGACATAAGCGCCATAGCTATCATACCCGGAACAATCACCAGTATAGGCAAAAACATTTTCGGCAAGGCACCTATAAGAGGAGTGCGCCTTGCGCCCGACATTGAATTGGCCGCCATAGCACGCTGAACCACAAGAAAATTGGTACACCAGTAACCGAAAGCCAGGACAAAACCAAGACCCATGAACATGGCAATCCAGTCGACGCCCATGGGATTTGAAGAGGCTGATCCCATATACTGCCACATACTTGTCCATGTGCCAGCAGCGTATCCTTTGCTAACGGCAACCTCGTTCAGCTGGGTGGTAAGGCCGTTCCAGCCACCTACATCTTTCAGACCGATAATTACAAGAGGGAGAAACCCTACAACGATAAGGAAAAACTGGAGTACTTCGTTATAGATGGCTGATTTAAGGCCGCCAAGGTAGGTGTATATCAATACAACAACAGCCGAGGCTATGATACTGTAATTAAAATTCCAGTGAAGCATTACTTCCATCAGCCGTGCCAGGGCAAACATCGAAATACCCGAAGCGAAAATGGTCATGATGGCAAACGAAAATGCGTTGAATCCCCGGGTTTTCTCATTGAACCTCAGTTTCAGATATTCGGGAACCGAACGGGCTTTTGAGCCATAATAAAACGGCATCATGAACAAAGCCAGGAATATCATTGCCGGGATGGCGCCGATAAGATAAAAATGAGCCGTCATTAAACCATACTTGGCACCCGAAGCGCCCATCCCGAAAACTTCGAGGGCGCCGAGGTTGGCTGAAATAAAAGCCAGGCCTGTGATCCATGCAGGAATATTTTTCCCTCCTTCAAGAAACTGGGAACTTGATTTCATGTATTTCTTCAATGCCCAACCAATGCCCAGCACGAAAATAAAATAGATAGCCATGATGGCATAATCGATAAATCCCAGCGTAAAGTTCTCAACCATAAGCGAGTGTCATGTTAATGATTTGATCCTGAAGAAAAAGCTAAAATAGGGATAAATTTGAGTGGCTTCGATACATAAGTAAATTATGTTCCGGGTATTAATAAAGTTCCTGGTAAATAAAACCTCGATCAGCCCCAAAACAAAAGCAGCACTCTAAAGATCCCTTTAAAGTGCTGCTTTCAAATAAATAAGGATCAATTACATACCCATTTTTTCAAGCTCTTTCCATACCAATGCGCTGGCACCAATAATGGCCACTGATCCCATTTTAAGGCTCGATGGAAGAATTTTGACTTTATTACGGAATATGGGAAGAAGATGGCGTTCCATGCTATCCTTGGTCGGCTTGAAAATATAGTCGCCGGCAGCAACCGGACCTCCAAACAAAAAGATAGCCTCAGGGCTGAGATGATGCACGGTATCAGCCAAAGCTTCGCCTAACAGTTCACCGGTAACTTCAAAAACCTCTTTTGCCAGCTTATCCCCTCTTTCGGCAGCATCGAACACTACTTTTGACGACATCTCATTAAAGGGAATGTTTGCAAGTTCGCTCCCTGAATCGTTGTATTTTGCAAGGAGTTCGTAAACGGTACGCTTGATACCTGTAGCAGAACAATATGCTTCAAGGTGGCCTGTTCCGCCACATCCGCATAAGCGTGTACCTCTTCCGATAGTTGTATGACCTATTTCACCGGCAAAGCCATCATGACCGTAAACAAGATCTCCGTTTACAATTAGGCCGCTTCCAAGCCCGGTTCCAAGAGTTATCATTACAAAATTGTTCATTTCCTTTCCACCTCCGAAAATCAGTTCTCCCAAGGCAGCAGCATTTGCATCGTTGGTAAGCTTTACAGTATTGATTTCGGGGAATTTCGCCTGGATCATTTTTGCAAATGGGATCACACCAACAAAAGGAAGATTGGGAGCATGTTCAATGGTCCCGGTGTAATAATTTGCATTGGGTGCACCAATGCCAATACCCATTACGCCAATGGCCGGATTAATTTTAGCCACTACTTCAATAGCAGATTTTATTTCAAAAGCCAGTAATGAAACAAAATCATTTAACAATTCTTCCGAAATGATTTCACTTCCATTTGGATTAGAACTTTTCTGAGGGGTCGGAACCTGGGGAAGCTTCTCATACAGAATATTCCCTTCACGGTCAACAACCCCAATAGCTGTATTAGTTCCTCCAATGTCAATTCCTATTGCAACTTGTTTCATGATTAATAGTAAAGTTTATGGCCGGGAAGGCCTGTTTTGTTTTATCTTATTAAATCCCAATCAATTACCCCCGAAAATTTAAGCCAAACGAATTTTGCTTCCTTTGACAGCATAAAAGAATATGTAGAGGTAACATATTGCAGGTACAATAAAGGCCCATGAGTAGCCCGATACATCTGCTATTTTACCCATAATAGGCGGAATCAGAGCACCGCCGCATATTAGGGTATTGATAATACCTGAAGCTGTACTGAGTTCTCCCTGGTCGAGGCCTTTCACGGCAAGCGTGAAGATGTTCGGGAACATAATAGAGTTGAACATTCCGATCGAAACTACTGCCCATAATGCAACACTTCCTGTTGTGAAAGCAGTTATAAGAGCGAGCAGTGCAGCAAATAAAGCGAATACAGCAAGCGAGCGTCCGGCATTACCTTTGCCCAATTGCATAAGTGCAAAATTAACAACAGCTACCACCATAAAAATCAATCCTATATTCCAGCTCCAGTCAGTAACAAAAGAGCCTGACACCAGTGCAAGCAACAGTACCATCGCTACATAGGAGTATTTTTTAACATTATCAGTAATGTTCGAAAGCATGATTGAACCGAAGAACCTTCCTACCATAGCACCTCCCCAATAGATAGCCACATATTTGCCGGCTTCCTGCGAAGTAAGGGCAAGCGATGAGGTTTTGAGATAATTAAGGATTAATCCACCAACGCCTACTTCAGCTCCAACATAAAAGAAAATGCCAAGGGCTCCCAGTAATACATGCGGGTGATTCCAGACACTTTTGCGCTGTTCGGTAGCACTGCCGCCAACTTCAGGAAGTTTTGTCAGAAAAATTGCAATTGCAACCAGAACTACAATTATACCCATTACAATAAAAGGCATCTGCACGGTTTGAGCTTTCTGCGCAGCATCGAGCATTTCGCTGGCAC
>CAISRK010000250.1 GCA_903887815.1 uncultured Bacteroidales bacterium
TACCTGCCTTCGTTCGGCTTTTTCATTGCCCTTATCGCTGCGTTATTTTATTTGCCGGATTTCGGTATCGGAAAACGAAGGATGCCCGCCGCAATCCTCTTACTCATGCTACTCACCATACCTTATGGCGTTGCGGCATATATGCGCAACAGCGTTTGGAAAACGGAATTATCGCTCTGGACCGACTCAATAAAAAAGTCGCCCAACAAATGCAGACCCTATTACAACCGGGGTACCGTGCTTTTAAATGAGAATAAGTATGGCAAAGCATTAAACGACCTCAACAGAGCCATTGAAATTGATCCAACCTACGCCGAAGCATACAGTAACCGTGGGTTTATATTCTCCAAACAAGGAGAATATGATAAAGCAGTAAATGACTTTAATAAAGTTATACAGCTGCGGTCCGGCTTCCTCAATGTATACTTTAACCGTGGTACAGCCCTTATGAACGAAGGCAAATATACCGAAGCAATCAGCGACTTTACTAAAGCCATACAGCTGAAACCTGGCGATGCCCATGCCTACAATAACCGGGGTTTTGTTTTCTCACAGACAGGGGAATACGCGAAAGCAATAAATGACTTTAACAAAGCCCTTGCGCTTAATCCAACCTACTCCAAAGCATACTCCGCCCGGGGTTATGTTTTTGCGCGATTAGATAAACTGGATAATGCACTGACTGACTTTACTAAAGCCATTGAATTTGATGCTACAAACTCTGAAGCCTACAAAAACCGTGGCATTTATTTTATGAATGATAAGCAGCATGAGAAGGCAATAAACGACTTTAATAAAGCTATACAGCTGAATCCCGACAATGAGGAGGTATATTATAACCGGGGAGTTGTTGAATTTAATACCGGTAAAAAAGATGCCGCCTGCACCGACTGGAAGCAGGCAGCTGCTTTAGGATACCAACCGGCAACTGATGCATTACAGCACTTTTGTAAATAAGCTTTTTCCTAAAACGAAAAGGCAATTACTCCGCACTGTAAAACCGGCAAAACAAAAACCTGCAGAATGTCTGGTGCAGCATTCCATTTACTATCTTTGAAGTTGCCTTGATATATTATTTTGATTATTGAATCCTGACCTGATGCGTTACACGTTATTCCAATGGGACTGACCAGGCGAAGCTATGCCATTACCCGGGCAGGAATACAATAACCCCCTTGATTGTAAGGAAATAATGCCGGATTCCGGGAATAATATCCAACCCTTGTATTCCACAATAATGATAATAGGACAGGAACTGTCGCTTGCTATAAACGCTTATTCCAATTACTATCCTATAAACTGAGGCACAACCTGACATAAAACATGCAAAATAAAAATACAACCCTTATAAAACCTCAGACTCACCTGCTGGAAATCAACCTGAAGGAATTGTGGGATTACCGGGATCTTTTGGTTATGTACGTAAAACGCGACATCGTTACTTTTTACAAACAAACCATACTGGGCCCCTTGTGGTTTGTAATACAACCGGTTATGACCACCATCATGTTTATGTTTGTGTTTGGCAACCTGGCCGGCATATCAACCGATGGTATCCCGGGCCCGCTGTTTTATTTCAGCGGAATTATCCTGTGGAACTATTTTGCCGAATGCCTTACCCGCAACAGTAAAGTATTTATCGATAACCAGGCCGTTTTCGGCAAAGTGTATTTCCCCAGGCTTGTAGTGCCTGTTTCTATCTCCATCTCCAACCTGGTAAGCTTCCTAATTCAATTCAGCATATTTGTTATCCTGTATGCCTGGTATTATTTCCAGCCCGGATCAACCGTAAATCCAAATATTCATATACTCTTGCTCCCCTTTTTGGTGCTGATAGCGGCAGGCCTGAGCCTGGGTTTCGGGATTATTTTTTCATCCTTAACCACCAAGTACCGCGACCTGACCTTTTTGCTCACATTTGCCGTGCAATTGTGGATGTATGCCACACCGGTAATTTACCCGCTTAGTACCATACCGGCAGGCAAACAATGGCTGCTGGTAATGAACCCTATGACCCCGGTAATTGAAACCTTCAAATATGCCGCCATCGGACGCGGAGTTTTCTCCTGGCTGCACCTGGCGTACAGTTTTACGTTTATGGTAGTGCTGCTTTTTGCGGGAATTGTGGTATTCAACAAGGTGGAAAAAGGATTTATGGATACCGTTTAAAAAGACATGAGTGATATAGCCATAAAGATAGAAAACCTCAGCAAACAGTACCGGCTTGGTAAAATAGGCACGGGCACGCTGTCGCACGACCTCAACCGCTGGTGGGCAACCGCTGTGCGCGGAAAAGAGGACCCGTACCTTAAAATAGGCGAAACCAATGTACAGGGAACACGCGGAGGCTCCCAATACGTGTGGGCCCTGCGCGATATTAACCTTGAAGTGAAACAGGGCGAGGTGCTGGGTATAATAGGCAAAAACGGGGCCGGCAAATCAACCCTGCTGAAAATACTATCGCGGGTAACCAAACCCACCACCGGGAGTATTGAATACAAGGGCCGTATTGCCTCGCTGCTGGAGGTGGGAACCGGTTTCCACCCGGAGATGACAGGGCGCGAAAATATTTTTATGAACGGCTCCATTATGGGCATGACCCGTGCCGAGATTACCCACAAGCTGGATGAAATTGTTGACTTTGCCGGTGTGGAGCGCTATATCGACACTCCCGTAAAACGATACAGCAGCGGCATGACCGTGCGCCTGGGCTTTGCCATTGCTGCCCACCTGGAGCCCGAAATACTGGTGGTGGACGAAGTACTGGCCGTGGGCGATGCCGAGTTCCAAAAGAAAGCCATAGGGAAAATGCAGGATATATCTAAAGGACATGGCAGAACTGTAATTTTTGTAAGCCATAATATGGGAGCAGTGAAAAGTTTGTGCAATACAGGATTAGTATTGATTAATGGGAAGATTGAAGCTCAAAAATCAGATATCCAAAGTGCAATTGATATATATGTTTCATCTACATTTAGTAATGCACTTAAAGAGAATGTTAGTATTGATAATCGCAAAGATCGCTCCGGGAATCAAGAGTTAATAATTAAAAACTTTGAACTTGTTGATAGTCACGCAAACTCGGAATTAAACAGCGAAACACCTATTTCTCTCAGAATCAGGTATGACTCATCCCATGATATATTTAAAGGTAAATTCTTAATAAGTATAAATACAATAGAGAATCAGTGTATTTTATTTCTTGATTCTTCAATCATAAATAATTTTACTAACGAATTTAAAAGCAAAGGTGAAATAATTATAAAACTAAGCGATGCAATAGCTCTTGCTCCGGGCAAATATTATATAA